>CANQXB010000135.1 GCA_947627805.1 uncultured Bacilli bacterium | reverse complement strand
AAAATATAAAGTACAATATATAGTATTCTTCGTATTTATCTCTGCTGTATAATCGCTTAGATTAAATTGTAATATGCTTGATGTATCTATTTCAGCTCCATCACTATCAGTACATTTAGCCCCAATATAGCCATGAGTTGTTGGACTTGGCCATGAATCTCTATTTTCTGCTTCATGCCATGTTTCATTATCATCGTCTTGAACCATTATGGCTATTGATTTATCTCTATCATTAACAATATTAATTGTTTTCACTTCTTCTAAACTTTTATTAGATGCTATTAATTCTTTAATATAGGAATAACTTTCAAAACTTAAAACCGCAAGTAAAATAACAATTGTTGTTCTTAATATTATCTTCTTTTTCATATTTTCTAACTCCTTTAACTTTTACTAAAATAAGCATAACAGGTATCTGGTCCATCTGTTAATATTTTAAAACCTGTAGTATTATCATAACTAAATGTTGCTTTATTGTTTTTACATTCTTTAGCAACTAATGTATAATTACTTTCTACTTGATTTACTAATCTATAAGTTTTATCATTATATGTTCTATCACCACTTGCATCTTCTAAGTAAGCATATATAATAACATCCGATAATTCATTTCTATCATAATAAATTCGACATACAACTTGCGTTGGTTTGGATTCTGTATATTCTATATGAACTGTTCCATCTTCTTTAATTGTATAATATTTATTATCTAAATAAGTAGCATCTCCACCCGTTGCTGGATAACAATTACTAGCTTTTTCATTTACCTTATATCCACTTGCGGGCACATATTTACTTTCTTTATATTTATTAGGATTATCCGGCATTTGCATATAAAATATAATATTAACATCGGTGTTTTTATCTATTGGTCCTGATTTAACACTTTCACCTTCACCCGTAAAATCTCCTATTTTGGCACTAAAAATTGGAATAGGTATAGTTTCACTATTATAAAAAGCATGAGTTCCTCTTAAAGTAATAACTATTGCTATTAAAAAGAGAATAACACTAATTGTTATAATTTCTTTTTTATTTTTGCTATTCTTTAATCTTTCTAATAATCGCATAAATCATACCTATACTTTCTATTTTTATAATGATTATTTTTATAATTTTTATTCAATATAATAAAATGAATCTTAAAATATGCACTTCTATTATTAATTAAATTATACTTTTATTAAATAAGTTAGTCAAGGGCTAATAGCACTCTTGATATAATATTATATAGTTCTTTAGGCTATGCTTATAGGACAAATTTTTTATAATAATTAATTTAGGAAATCGTGATGTTATGCCGAAGAAAACGAGAATTTTACAAGAAAAAACTAATCTACATAATAGTGAATATTATTTTTCTATCGTAAGAAAAAATTTAATAAGATTAAGAAAAAAATATGGTTATACCCAACAAGATATTGCTGATATGATTGGTAGTTCGAGACAATATATTTGTGATTTAGAAAATAGTAATCGTTATAAACATATAACTATTGATTTTTTAGGACGCATTGCGGATGCTTTAGAAATAGACATTAAAGAATTTTTTAGGAGTTCTAATGATAAAAAGTAAAATTAATTATTATAATATTGTAAGAAAAAATATTAGAAAATTTAGATTAGAAAAAGGCTATAGTTATAAAGAATTGGCTACTAAAGCAAATATGTCTATTGATTTCTTAAAAGAAATAGAAAGCGAAATAAAAAATAAAAATTTTAGTTTAGATACTTTAGGAAAAATAGCTGAAGCCCTAGATATTGATATCAGAAATTTCTTTGATTAAAGAAATTTTTTTATATTCTTGCCTTCGTTCGACAAATTATTTAAATACTTAATGTTATAATACATCCTCAAAGGAGAGATTATAATATGGAAGAGAAACAATACTTTCAAGAAGTAGAAAAAATAATTGTTAAAAATGAAGCCGATAAAATAGTTACAGTTCTTGGAAGTAATTATAAAGATTTAATGGCTAAATGGCATATTGGCAAGTTGCTTGTAGAAGCCCAAGGAGGAGAGAAAAGAGCCAAATATGGAAATGAACTTATAAAAAGATGGTCAAAGAAGTTCACTTTGAAATATGGAAGTGGTTATAGTGTAAGAAATATGAAATATATGAGGCAGTTCTATCTAATCTTTCAAAAAGGGCAGACACTGTCTGCCCAATTGACATGGTCACATATTATGCTACTTTTACCAATAAAAAATGAAAACGAGAGAAATTATTACATTAATCAAATTATACTTAATAATTTATCAGTAAGAGAATTTAGAAATGAAATAAAAAGCAAAGCCTTTGATAGATTATCTTATGCCGATAAGAATAATATTAAATTAATAGATGAAAATAATAAAAGTAATTTACCAATGACTATAAAAGACATTATTAAAGACCCGGTAATATTAGAAACAGATATGGATTTATCTAATGTAAATGAAGAAGCAATACATAATATACTTATTAAATTGGCTAATATAAGATACTTAAATTTAGGAGTTGGTTATGCTTTAATAGGACATGAATATAAAATAATTAAAAATGGAACAATCCATTATATTGATTTATTATATTTTAATTATTTATTTAATTGTTTTGTCGTTATTGAAGTTAAAAATCATCCGGCAACTGCCCAAGACATTGGTCAAATAGAATTATACATAAAATTAGTAGATGATACTCTAAAAAGAGAAAATCATGATAAAACAGTAGGAATAATTTTAGTTCCTAAGAAAAATGAATTTATGGTAGATTATTGTACTAGCAAAGAAAATATCTTTTTAACTACTTTTAAAATAATAAACAAAAATGAAAAAGATATTGAAAAAATATTAATGTAATAAGGTATTTACTTTGAAATACGGAAGTGGTTATGATTATACAAATCTAAGTAGATTTAGAAAATTCTATTTATATTTCCAATTATTGGCACAGTGTGCCAATTTTATCATGTTTTTAAAATTTGGCCCGCACTGCGGACCAAATTAATCTGAACTCATTATAAAGATATATATTACTAATTAAAAATGGAAATGAAAGAAATTATTATATTAATCAAATTATACTTAAATAATTTATCAATAAGAAAACTTAGAATGAAATAAAAAGTAAAACTTTGGAAATATT
>CANQXB010000134.1 GCA_947627805.1 uncultured Bacilli bacterium | reverse complement strand
TGGTAGACGCGATAGACTCAAAATCTATTTTCCTTTAAAGAAGTCTCGGTTCAAGTCCGAGTACGAGCACCATAATTAATAGGGAAACGGCTTGTAAAAAAGTCGTTTTGATGTATCTGTCAAGGAAACTTGCCTAAAATAAAAAAGGGAATACTTAACATTACAGTGTTGAGTATTCGTCAATATTTGGTTTGCACTTAATCTACTGAAAGTAAATTGAGTGCTTTTCTCTTATTATAGGTTACTAAATTACTAAAGTAAAAAGTAAGGCTATGAGTAAGAAGATAATTAGAACAAGGTTATCATAAAATATCTAGGGTTTTTTACATTGATGTATATACGTTGGATGAAAAATAAGACAAAAATATATAAACATTGAGACTAGAAAGGAAAATATTTATGAAAGATGTAATGGTTGTTGTTAGTAATGCTAATATAAATAATAATCCTTATGAAACAATTAAAGTTATAAAAGAAAGTGGCTTTCAAAATGTTTTTATTCAGTGGTATAATCGAGACTTTATTGTAACCCAAGAACAGCAATTAGAATATTTAAAAGAACTAGGATTAAATGGTTCTTATGCTCATTTAACTTATGATGGAATAACGGATTTATGGAATGAAAAGGGCGATTATTTAGTAGATTTATATAAAAGAGATTTAGATAAATGTTTTCAAAACGGTATATCTTTAGTAATGATGCATTTAACTAGTAAAAAAACTTTAAATTATAATGAATTAGGTTTAAAAAGATTACAAGAAATTGCGGATTATGCCGCTAATTTAAATATTAAAATTGCTTTTGAAAATGTTCATTATGAAGGCTTTTTAGAATATGTTTTAGATAATATAAAAAATCCCAATGTTGGTATTTGCTTTGATTCGGGTCATTATCATTATTATTTTCATGATAAATTTAACTTTAATCATTTTAAAGATCGCATTTTAGCAGTTCATTTACATGATAATCATGGTTTAGCTGATGAACATTTACTACCATTTGATGGAACTATTAATTGGGAAGAAGTTATTAAAAATTTAAAAGAAAATAATTATCAAGGTTATTTAATTTTAGAAATTGTTTATAGTAAATATTATGCTAATTTAAATATTCAAGATTTTTATAAAGAAGGCTATAAGAGAGCTAAAAAATTACAAAAAATGTTTGAGGAGGAAATATGGAAATAAGAAAAGCTAAGAGGGAAGATGCTCAAGAATTAAACTATTTACTTACATTATTAATTCGTGATGAAGGTAATTATGATAAAAATATTGATATGAATTTTGAAGTTACGAATATGTATGAAAATTATATTGATGATGATAAAAGTATAATTTTAGTGGCTTTAATAGATGAGCAAATAATTGGTTATATATATGGCTTTATAAAAGAGAAGGATGAGACATGTGTTAATGATATTGGCATTTTAGATGCTCTTTATGTAAGTGATGCTTACCGCAGAAAAGGGGTTGCCGATGCTTTAATAGAAGAATTTAAAAAGTGGGCTATCAAAAGACATTTAAAAGAAATTGAAGTTAATGTTTTAGTGGCCAATACTAAAGCTCATAATTTATATTTAAAAAATAATTTTTTACCTGTAAAAGAAACAATGAAATGTATTATAGGCTAGTATAATATTTTAAAAAAAATATTATACATAATATACAATTGAAAGGAAGATATTATGTATAATAGACCTCTTAATTATTATCCTAATAATTTTAATAATGAAAGATTTATTGTGCCATTTCTGGGAGGGGCGCTTTTGGGTGGAGCAGCTGTTGGCTTAACAAGACCTAGACCAATTTATAATGTGGCTCCATATCCTAATGGTGGCCAAGGTTTTAATCCTAACTACCCTTATGGTAATTTTAGTTATAATTATTATTACCCACCATTTAGACCATATTAGAAGATGTAAGTCTTCTTTTTTTATTGAAAATTAAATGTTTTAACCAATATTAGATAATATTCGCCAAAATATGACAAATGTTGTCAAAATTTCCCCATAGACTTTTTATTATCTTGTAATTAAAATAGATAACTGACGCAAGAAAAGGGTGTTGTCTAAACATTTCGTTTTTTTCTATTCTTTCCTTTCTAGAAGGTAAAGTAATAAAAAGAAATGATGTGAAGGCCTATGAGGAATAAAACACTTATAAATGTTTTGCTCTTTATTGTTTTTATTCTTTTATTCCTTTTGGTTTTAAAAGAAATAAAAACACTACCATAAAGGTAGCATAGACTTAAGACAACGCTCTAATCTTGCGTTTTCTTAATAACATTATACCCAAATTTATATAAAATTACAACTATTTAATTTTTTAAAAAGAAGATTTAATTGTTATTTTTTCTTAAATCTTCTTCATCTTTTAAGCCTAAAATATAATCAGCCGAAACTCCTAAATATTTACAAATTTCTAGTAAATAAGTAATTGGCATGACATTAACTCCTTTTTCATATCGGGCATATTGTTGTTGTAATATTCCTAAATGTTCAGCCATTTCTTTTTGAGTTATATTTTTACAATCTCTTACCCATTTAATTCGCTCATTATAATACATATCAAAATCACCATATTATCTATAGCACCTTTTACAACTAATGTGTTGACAGTTGAACACATCTGTTGTAAAATTTAATTATAATAAAATACCCTAATAATACTAGTTTTTTTCTAGTTATTTTATTCGGTATATGCAACATTAAATAAAAAGGAAGAAGAATTATGAAAGATATCTTAAAGAAAATAAATAAGAAAGAGAAAGTAATAATAGGAATAACTATAGGAGTATTAATAATAACCTTAATAAGTATTATAGTAAAAGATACGCATGCCTTTTATAGTGATAAAGTAGAAATACCTCTTATTGAAGCAAAAATAGGAAATTTTGCTAAACAAGATAAAGAAGAATATTTAGCATCCCAAGATAATAGTGGCCTAGAAACAACAGAAAATATGACTTCAAGAGGAGATACTCTTCGTCGTTATCAAGGAACAAGTGTTAATAACTATATCTGCTTTGGAACAAATGATAAAGATGTCTGTTTAAATGATCAAGATAAATATATGTATCGTATTATTGGCATAGATACAGAAACACAAGAATTAAAAATAATAAAGAAGGAAGCTTTAAATACTAAATATTATTGGCCTAAAACAGCAGCTGATTGGCCAAGTTAAACATTATATATTGGTATAAGTGGAAATTACTTTTTAAGTAATAGTAGTTACCCATATATGCAAAATAAAAGTTGGTTAGATCTAATTGTTGATTATAAATGGAAATATGGAGAATTTACTAATTATAATCAAACGGGAGCCAATGTATTAAAAGCCGAAAATTCATTAATTAATATTCTTGAATCCAAAGTAGGATTAATGAATTTATCAGACTTTTATTTAGCCTATAGTAACAGTGCTAATTGTTCAGTATCAAATGCTTGTATAACAAGTTGGATGTTTATAAAGAATAATGATGCCAATCCACCAAGACAGTGGGCCGAATGGACAATGAATAGATATGATAAAACTAATCCATATTGTATAGCATCATCAGCTCAATCATACTATACTTCACCAGATGAATTATCAGCAAGACCAGTAATGTATTTAAGTGAAGAAATAAATATAGGTGGAAAGGGAACAGCCGAAGAACCATTTACAATTATAGGTTCTAAGCCTATTGTTAATGATGTAAAAGTAACAAGTGATACAGGAAGTAGCATAACAGTGGAAGTAGATGCTATAGATGATAAAAGAGTAACAGAATATTGTTATAAATTAAATACTGAAAGTAATTATACATGTACAAGTTCAAACACTAAAGTATATAGTGGATTAGATAGTAAGAAAATATATAGTTTAGAAGTCTATGTTAAAGATGGCGATGGTAATAGTTCCGAAGTTTATGAAAAAGCATTAAGAAATTTAAAAGATTATTTAAAAGATAAAGATAAAAAAAGCACTTTACAATCTACTCCGGTAGACGGAATGTATCGATATAAAGGTACCGCAACTCAAGTAGATAATAATTACATTTGTTTTGGAACAACCGATAAGACAAAATGTACAACTACCCCTGATAATTATATGTACAGAATAATAGGGTTAACAAGTGAAGCAGATACAACTTTAGGATTAAATGCTAACCAGTTAAAGATAATCAAAGCCACTCCATCAAGTACAAGTCAAGTATGGCATAATAATTCTAATGGTGATATTAAATGGGATGTTTCCGATATGAAAACTTATTTAAATACAACATTTTTAAATGATGCTGTAAGTAGCAAATGGGAAAATGGAACGACTTGGCAAGGACTAATCACAAGCCAACAATGGTATAATGCATACTATACAAATAAACTAAGTACAGAGCCCAAAAACGCAACAACAACATATTCTTATCAAATAGGTTTAATGTATGCCACAGACTTTGTAAATGCCTATCAAGAATCAAGAGACAATTGGTTATTTATGGCGAACGGATGGACAAGTAATACAGCTGTTACTGAATGGACAATGAGTAGTGCTGGCGTCGCCGGGCAAGTTCGCGATGCGTGGGAAGTAAGTGTTAGTGGATCCTTGCTTCCCATGATGATGTACTGGACGTATGCGGTTCGGCCTGTCTTCTATGTTTCACCATATATATCTTTAACTGGGGAAGGTACCACTACAAATCCATTTATAATTAATTCATAATAGTCTTAAAATATTTAAATGAAACCTAGTTTTTAAATATAGAAACTAGGTTTTTATATGAATAAAAAGTATAAAAAAAGTTATTCATCTAATAAAACAGCATGAATAACTAATCTATTTTTGCCATTATTTGAGCAAGTAGATAAAGTAAGTATTTTATCATTACTAGAAACTGGAGTATTAAAATTATAAATACTACGATCAATGATTAAATCTAAAAACTCTTGAAATTTATCTTGAGTACTAAAACTAGCAATTAAATAATCATTAGTATTAGGAACGACATAAATAGAAAATATTTTCCATTTTAATTTTTCATATAAAGTATCAAATTCAATTATTTGATTTTCTTCATTTTTATACCAATTGGAATATTTTGTTTTATATAGTGTTCCAAACATAACCCCACTGTAATACATATTATGACCAAATATAATAGTATTTTGACTTAAATTGGTAGCATCAGCTCGATAATCCATAAAAATCCATCCACTAGGATCTTTTTTCTTTTTAAAATTTTTATCTAAATAATAATCATTATCACTAGCTTGAACGACTGGGTAATCAACATTAGTATTATTTACTTTTAACCAACCCACAGTATCTTTATTAATTTCTAAAAGACTATAAACATCTTCATTAATAGTTTTTTCTTTATTATCGGGAATAACTTCTGGAGTATCAGTAATTAAATCATCAGAAATATTATCATCTAGAGGTTGATCATTAATATTTTCATTTTTAGCAATAACATCTTGAATATCTTTTTGAATTTCTTCAACTTTTTGCATTGAGGAATAATTAGAAAAGAAAACATAAAAAACTAAAGAAGAAATTAAAATTAAAGAAATATAGATACAAGCTTTAATCGT
>CANQXB010000133.1 GCA_947627805.1 uncultured Bacilli bacterium | reverse complement strand
CTCCTTCAGGGGGTTTTGGTTGATTCACTCTCACCTTTGAAATTCGTAAGAGCAATCATAGAACATAATCATTTTCTATTATGTCCTATACTAATAATATTATAAACTGTTTTCTTTGTCAATTAAGAAAAATTAATTTATTAAAAATATGTCTAATTAATAAAGTTTATTTTATTAATTTCATTCCTATAATATTCATTTTTTAAATAACTTTCATTATTTAAAAATTCTTCACTATCTTTTTTAGCTTGTAATAAAATTTGATAATCTGTTTTTAAATTAGCAATCTTAAAACTAGCATCCCCACTTTGCCTTACTCCAAATAAATCTCCTTGACCCCGCATTTCAAAGTCTTTTTCACTTATATAAAAACCATCATTACTTTCTTCCAAAACCTTTAATCTTTGAACATCTTTATTGCTTACTAAATAACAATAACTTTGCACATCATTTCTTCCAACTCGACCCCGTAATTGGTGTAAAGTCGCAAGGCCAAATCTTTCAGCATTATAAATAACAATCATAGTCGAATTAGGAACATCAACACCAACTTCAATTACGGTTGTAGAAATTAAAATTCTAATTTTCCCATCTTTAAAAGATTTCATAATTTCATCTTTTTCTTTACCTTTTAATTTACCATGTAAAATACCAATTGGAACTAAATTATTAAAGGCCAAATTCATTTTTTCTTCTAAATCGAAAACACTTTTTAAATCCAAGCCTTCATTAGTTTCCACTAAAGGTGATACCACATATATTTGATGACCTAATTTTAATTCTTCTAACATCTTTAAAAGAACATCTTTAATTTCCGTTTCTTTTTTAACTACCGTAATGATTTCTTTGCGTCCTTCAGGCTTTGTCTTAATAATTGATAAATCTAAATCACCATAAATGGTTAATGCGTAAGTCCTCGGAATCGGAGTTGCTGATAAATATAAAACATCTGGGGTATGTCCCTTATCTCTTAAAGTGTTTCTTTGTCCAACACCAAAACGATGTTGCTCATCAGTTACAACTAATCCTAAATTTTGAAATTCCACACTATCACTAATTAAAGCATGCGTTCCAATAACTAAATTGGCTTCTCCACTTTTAATTTTTTCGAGTACTTCTCTTTTTTCTTTAGCTTTCATTGAACCAGTTAATAAGACAACTTCAATTTGAAAATGCTCTAAAATATTTTTTAAACTCTTATAATGTTGCATCGCTAAAATTTCGGTCGGAGCCATTAAAGCACTTTGATAGCCACTTAAAAAATTAACATAAATGGCATAAGTAGCTACCACAGTTTTCCCACTGCCAACATCTCCTAAAACAAGGCGATTCATTCGGTTAGGACTAACCAAATCTTCATATATTTCATTAGTAGCTTTTAATTGGTCAGGTGTTAAAGTAAAAGGCAAGGATTTTACAAAATCATCTTTAGAACTAGAAGACACTTCTCTTTTAATGCCAATAGATTTATTATTTAATTTTTTTAAATAATTTATTTTAAATAAAAAGTTAAACAATTCTTCATACTTTAATCTTAAAGTAGCTAATTTTATATCATCATTACTTTGAGGATTATGAATTTTTTCTAAAGCCTCTTTTTTGGAAATAAATTTATATTTTAAAACATATTCTTCCGGTATATAATCATAATAACAATCCTTTTTTAAAGCTTCTTCCATAAGTTTAATAATGGTATTATTATTTATACCTTCGGCTAAATGATATACTGGTTCAATTTTATTGCCTTCAAAATTAAATTTAATGGCACTAGCTGTAAATAAATTTTTAAGACGATTATATTTGCCAATTAAAACAATACTACGCCCAATTTTTAAAGTTTGTTTTAAAAAAGCTCGATTAAAAATAACCACATTAAAAATAACATTATTTGAGGAAGCTGCAAAAGATAACCGATTAAAATTTCTTTTAATGTATTGAACTCTAGGAGCATCAATAATTGTTACTTTAATCGAACATACTTCATTATCAACTACTTTATTTATATCAACTAAATTTATAATATTATAACGATAGGGATAATTTTCTAATAGCTCTTCCACACTATAAATGTTTAAATTATTTAATTTTCTTTCTAATTGGGAACCTATTCCTTTGACAACATTTAACTCCATATTTACACCAATTTAAATATAACATAGTTTTCTTTTTTATTCAATTTTAAAGCATTATTATTATCTAAACAGGACATACTAGTTATCGGACATTGTGTCCTATTTTTGCGACAATATAGGTGGTGGTATAAATGGTAACGTTCAAAAGGGATTTTGATTTTAAAGAGGATTATTGGGTCACTATTTCTAAAAATATTAAGAAATTTCGTAATGAAGCTAAGATAACTCAAGAACAATTAGCCGTTGATGTAGGAAAATCTTACGACTTTATTCGAAGATTAGAATTTAGACATGGCGAAATACATTGTTCATTTGATACATTATATCGAATATCTATTGTTTTAAATCATAAAATTGATGATTTTTTAGAAGATGAAGA
>CANQXB010000132.1 GCA_947627805.1 uncultured Bacilli bacterium | reverse complement strand
TTTCGAAACTATTTCGAAAGAAGAATTAGAAGAAGCGAAAAATGAAGTAATTGTTGCTGGTCGTATCATGAGTAAAAGAAGAAGTGGTAAGGCTGGTTTTATGGATATTCAAGATAAATATGGAAGTATTCAAATATATATTAGTATTAATGATGTTGGGGAAAAGGAATATGAATTATACAAAGCTTGTGATATTGGCGATATTATTGGTATAAATGGTTGGGTATGTAAAACAAATACCGGAGCTTTAACTATTCATGCCACTAAATATACGCATTTAGTTAAAGCTTTAAGACCTCTTCCAGAAAAATTTCATGGACTAACGGATATTGAAGAAAGATATAGAAGACGTTATGTTGATTTAATTATGAACGAAGATGCCAAAAATATTGCTTTTATTAGGCCTAAAATTATTCGCTCTATTCAAAATTTTATGGATAGTCAAGGTTTTGTGGAAGTAGAAACTCCTGTTTTAACTAGTCTTTTAACCGGAGCCGCTGCCCGTCCTTTTAAAACCCATCATAATGCTCAAGATTTAGATATGTATTTAAGAATTGCTTTGGAACTTCCCTTAAAAAGATTACTTGTGGGAGGTATGGAAGCTGTTTATGAAATCGGAAGAACATTTCGAAATGAAGGAATGGACCCTAAACATAATCCGGAATTTACCATGATGGAAGCTTACTTAGCTTATTCGGATTTAGAAGGTATGATGGATTTAACCGAAAAGATGTATCAAACTATTGCGAAAGAAGTTTTTGGGAAAATGGTTTATAATTGGTGTGGTAATGAAATAAACTTAGAAGGGCCTTGGAAAAGAATAAGTATGACCGAGGCTATTAAGGAAAAAACGGGAATTGATTTTACGAAAGAAATGAGTTTAGAAGAAGCTTTAAAATTATGCGAAGAGCATGAAATTCCGGTAGAAGAGCATCAAAAATCTTTAGGGCATATTATCAATTTATTCTTTGAGAAATATGTGGAAGAAACTTTAATTGAACCAACATTCCTTTATGGACATCCAATTGAGATTTCACCTCTTACAAAAAAGGACCCTAAGGACCCAAGATTTACCGAGCGGTTTGAATTATTTATTGGTGGTAAAGAATTTGCCAATGCTTATACTGAATTAAATGACCCTGATGACCAATTAGAAAGATTTGAAAATCAACTTAAAGAAAAAGATTTAGGTAATGAAGAGGCTAACGATATTGATATGGACTTTATTGAAGCTTTAGAATATGGTATGCCTCCTGCTGGGGGAATTGGTTATGGTATCGATAGATTAGTAATGTTATTTACGGAAAGTGATTCTATTAGAGATGTTATTTTATTCCCAACCATGAAACCGAGAGATTAAAAAATTAAAAAATCAATAATAAGCCTAAAAAAGGCTTTTTTTTTAGTTTTTCTAGTGTTATAATTTTTATAGGAGGTAGAAGAATATGTCATCAATACAAATTATAGGTCTTATAGTTGTATTAATTTTAGCCGTATTAGGTAGTGTTCTTATTTGGAAAAAATCTAAGGATAATAACATTATTAAATGGTCACTATTATTTGTTTTAATAGGGGTTTTATTAACTTGGGTTTTTGGATATGGCTACTATAGTACGGAATTTACTGACGTGGGAATGGATTATCGACAAGGACTTACAGATATGCCTTATCTAATTTATCAAGCAGTCAGATTTTCTCTAGATAAGATTGTTTTCTTACTAGTATTAGGGGCATTTTATGCCGTATTAACTAGATGCAATGGCTATAAAAAATTAGTTCATCGTATCGCCGAAAAATTAAAAGGAAAGGAAATAGTTACAGTAATTGGAGCTTCATTACTTTTTGCAGTTATGGCTTCAATTTATAGTCAAAGTTTTGTTGCTTTAATTTTTGTACCATTTGTTATTTCTATTTTATTAGAAATGAAGTTAGATAAACTAACAGCATTTGCCGCTACATTTGGAGCTATTTTAATTGGTACTTTAGGAGTTACTTATGGTAATGAAGGACTATATTATTTTGACTATTATACAAGTTTATCAGTAACAACAGGTTTATTATATCGTTTAATAATCTTTGTTGTAGCTTTTGTTCTATTTAATTTCTTTACTGTATTACATGTTAAAAAAATTAAAAAAGAAAATGTTAAAGAAGAAAAAGCTGATTTATTCTTAGTAGAAAAGCCATCTAAAAATGCTAAAAGCTGGCCAATTGTTGTCTTATTTGCTGTTATTTTCATTTTTATTACCTTAGGTTATATAAGATGGGAAGAAAGTTTTGGAATTACGGTATTTAATGATTTCAATAATTGGTTAACAAATTTAAAGATTGGTGATTTTGCAATATTTAAAGCCTTATTAGGTTCATTTGGCAATGGAGTAAACAATAATGGAGCTTTTGGATATTGGAATTTATTCAATGGCGCTACTTTATTATTAATCGTTGCGGTTATTGTTGCTTTAATAAGCAAAATTAAATTCAATGATTTTATTGCTTCATTTAAAGAAGGATTTAAAAAGATGGGCTTACCAATTGCTTTATATCT
>CANQXB010000131.1 GCA_947627805.1 uncultured Bacilli bacterium | reverse complement strand
GATTAGTATTATCAACTCCATAAATATTTATTTTCTTTCCTAATTTATCCTTTAAAAAATGCTCAAGTTCATAACAATTTACAAATTTAGATTCAAATCCCATTAACCATACATTCCTTTCACTTTATTCAAGGTACACATAGTCATTAAAAAAATTATTTTCTAGACTATTTCTCCTAAATAACACTATTTATTATATCATAAAATTTCTTTTATTCAACTATGATTATTTTATATTTATAGCAGTGTTTTTACCTTCCGCGTTGCTTTTTCGGAATAATTAATTTTTGTTCTAATAATAAAAGCATTTTTAAATATTTATTTAAGATGTTTTTAGACACATACTTGGCATATTTATTTAGTAAATAATTTCTTAACTCATTAATTCTATCTCTTACATATAAAGCATCATCTTCACTACTATCTTCATTTACACTCAAAACTAATTCTAACAATTCCCGATATTTTTGATTAAATCGCTCTTCAATTATTTTTTCTTTAGTTTTTTTATCAAAAATCGTTATTTTAGTATTTTTACTAACTATTTTTAAACCATTATCAAAAGTTATATCTTCTACTAAAAATTCATTTTTCGGACTTTTTATTTGCATTATAAGCCTCCCATAAATCTGGTCTTCTTAACTGGGTTCTCTTTATTTGTTCATTTAAACGATATTCTTTTATTTTTTGATGATCTCCACTAAGTAACACTTCTGGAACTGAAAGTTCTCGAAAAGAAGCCGGTTTAGTATAAGTTGGAAAATCTAATAAATAATTAGAGAAAGAATCTTCTTTATAACTTTCTTCCGTAATAACCCCATCAAGTAATCTCACTACGGAATCCGTAATAGCCATGGCGGGAATTTCTCCCCCAGTTAAAACAAAATCACCAATACTTAACTCTAAATCAGCAAATTCTCTAATTCTTTCATCATACCCTTCATAATGACCACATACAATAATTAAATGTTTATATTTTTTTAATTCTAAAGCGGTCTTTTCGGTATATTTTTCGCCTTGAGGAGTGGTTAAAATTACTAATGAATCTTCCGTTTTAACACTTTCAATGGCCTCTACTACGGGTTCACACATTAAAACCATTCCTGCTCCTCCCCCATAAGGAGTATCATCAACTTGATGATGTTTTAAATGGGAAAACTTCCGAAAATCAATAATATTAATTTCAACTTTTTTAGTATTTATTGCTCTTTTAATAATCGATTCGGTTAAAAAACCTTCAAACATATTAGGAAATAAAGTTAATATATCTATTTTCATAAAATCAAATTTGCACCCCCATCTGTTATAATCTTTTTACTTTCTTTATCTATCTTTTTTATATATTCTGGAATATTAGGTAAATAAAATTCTTTTTTACCTTTAACCTTTAATAAAACACTACTGCTCATTACATAGTCTATAACTTCTCCAATTAAAATTTCTTTATCATAAACTTTATAACCAATTAGCTCATCAAGTAAACATTCATCTTCCTTTAATTCTAATTCTTCTCTTTTAACATAAACATAATCATTTTTATACTTTATTATATCATTAATATTATCTAATCCTTCAAAACTAATTAAATGATAACTTTTATGAAGACGATGTGATTTAACTACTTCTTTAGCTTTATCTTTCCCAATATAATAAGACATTTCTTTTTTAAATACTTTATCAGGGTATTCAAAATCACTAATTATTTTTACTTCCCCTTTAATACCAAAATAATTAATTATTTTACCAATCATAATATAATCATTCATGATTAACCTCATACATTAAAATACTAGCACATACCCCCGCATTTAAACTTTCACAAAGCTCATTCATTTTTATATTAACTTTTTTATCACATAAAGATGCAATATTACTTCTTACTCCATTACCTTCATTACCAATAATAAGAGCAATTTTTTTCTTCTTAAAATCTATTCTTTTAATATCTTCTCCTTCATTAACATCCGTTGTTATTTTTACATAATCTTTATCTAAATTATTTAATATTTCTTCTATATCTCCTCTTATAATATTTAAATTAAAAATCATTCCTTCAGTGGCTCTTATTACTTTGGAATTATAGATATCTACTGTATCATTAGACATTACTAAAGTTTTAAAATTAAAAGCAACAGCACTTCTTATAATAGTTCCTAAATTACCCGGGTCTTGAATATTATCTAAAACTATTAAATTACCTTCAATATTATTTTTAGTAATTTTATGAGAGACTCCAATAACCTTAGCACTAGTTACTTGATCTGATAATAACTTCATTATTTGGGGTGTTACATAATAAGTAAGTATATCATATTTTAAACTTTTATCTGTGGTAATAATTTCTTTTAAATAACCTTTTTCATATGCCATATTAACTAAGTGTTCATCTTCAATTAAAAATAAATTTTCTAAATCTCGATACTTTTTTAATTTTAATTTTTGAAAATATTTTATTTTCTCATTATTTATACTTGTAATGTCCATACAACCACCACCTAAATTATACTAAAATCCCCTTATTTTGACAATATTAGTTAGAAATATAAAATGA
>CANQXB010000130.1 GCA_947627805.1 uncultured Bacilli bacterium | reverse complement strand
ACTTTTCTTCTTTAATTTCTTTTTTAGGCAAAGCATCTTTTCTTGAAAGATTTAATCTACCTTTACTATCGTGTCCTAAAGATTTAACCATAATTTCATCACCGACTTTGACAACATCACTAGCTTTATTAACTCTCTTATTATCAAGTTGAGATACATGAACCATTCCTTCACATCCTGGCCATAATTCTACAAAACAGCCAAAATCTTCAACTTTAACTACTTTACCAGTATATATTTTACCCGTTTCGACTTCTTTAACGACATCTTCAATCATTTCACGCGTTTTTTTAATAATCTCTTTATCACTATGATAAATAATTACTCTTCCATCATCTTCTAAATCAACTTTAACGGCATTTTTATCATTAACTGTTTTAACATTACTGGCTTCCAAAATAATTTTGGTAATCATTTCGCCACCCCGACCAATAACATCTTTAATCTTTTCAGGGTCAATATTAAATGTTTCAATCTTTGGCGCATAAGGGCTTAATTCTTTTCTTGGTTCTGGAATAACTGTCTCATATAAATCTAAAATTTCTAAACGAGCCTTTTTCGCTTGTTCTAGAGCTTCTTTTAAAATACTTTTATTAACTCCATCAATTTTGATATCCATTTGTAAAGCACAGATACCTTTTCTCGTCCCAGCTACTTTGAAATCCATATCTCCTAAATGGTCTTCCATTCCTTCAATATCCGTTAAGATAACGTATTTATTACCACTGGTGATTAATCCCATTGCAATACCCGCAACGGGAGCTTTAATTGGAACACCGGCGGCCATTAAACTTAAACAACCAGCACAAATACTAGCTTGACTAGATGAACCATTACTACTTAAAATTTCACTTACGACTCTAATCGTGTAAGGGAATTCTTCTTCAGAGGGAATAACTTGAAGAAGTGCTCTCTCTCCTAAAGCTCCATGACCAATTTCTCTTCTTCCTGGTGAACCATATCTACCCGTTTCGCCAACACTAAATTGGGGAAAATTGTAATGCAGCATAAATCTTTTTTCTTCTTCTAAAGAAAGACCATCTAACATTTGACTTTCCCCAAGAGCTCCTAAAGTGGTTATGGATAAACTTTGCGTTTCTCCTCTTGTAAATAATGCGGAACCATGGGTTCTTGGAAGTAAATCAATACTAGCACTTAAAGGTCTTATTTCATCTAATTTTCTGCCGGCAGCTCTTAGTTTTTCTTTAACAATAATTTTTCTAAAGACTTCATAACGAACATTTTCATAAATCATCGAAACTTTCGTTAAAAGTTCTCTTAATTGCTCATCTTTTAAGTTATCTTTATTTTCAGTTTCATATTCTTGCAATAAATTATCTTTTATTTCATCTAAGCGCTCATACATTTCATTATGCTCAAAAATATGTAATGCTTCATTGATGTCCTTTTCACATTTACTTCTTACTTCACTCTCTAAACTTTCTTCAATTTCTAATTTAGAATATTCCATTTTAGGAACACCAATTTCCGCCACTATTTTTTCTTCAAATTCAACTAATTTTTTTACAGCTTCATGACCAAATAATAAAGCCTCTAACATATCTTTTTCAGATACTTCTTTAGCTCCAGCTTCCACCATATTAATAGCGTCTTTAGTTCCCGCTACTGTTAAATCAATATCACTTGCTTCAGCTTCCTCCACTGTTGGATTAATGATAAACTTGCCATTAACTCTTCCAACCTTTACTGCAGCCACTGGGCCATTAAAAGGTATCTTACTAATACAGGTAGCCAAAGAAGAACCTAAAAGGGCTGCAAGTTCGGGAATATTATCTTGGTCAACACTTAAAACAGTATTAACAATTTGCACTTCATTACGGAAATCCTCTGGGAATAAAGGACGCATAGGTCTATCAATCATTCTTGCTGCTAACGTCGCATTATCTGTAGGTCTTCCCTCTCTTTTAATAAATCCTCCGGGAATTTTACCAACGGAATATAACTTTTCATTATATAAAACCATTAATGGAAAGAAATCCGATAAAACATTAACATTATTAGATACAACGGCGGTACTTAAAACAACGGTATCCCCAACTCTAACTAAAACACTACCATGAGCTCTTTTAGCTAATTCACCATGTTCCACAACAATTTTACGACCATAAAAATCCATTTCAAATACTTTTTTCATAAACTAAACCTCTTTTCTAAAATAAAAAGACACCAAAAATCTTTTTGTGCCTTTACTTTCTTAAATTTAACTTTTTGATTACTTCTCGATAACTTACAACATCATTTTCTTTTAAGTAGTTAAGTAATTTTTTTCTTCTTCCTACTTTCATTAGTAAGCCTCTTTTTGAATGATAATCATGTTTATGTTCTTGCATATGTTCTGTTAAATTGTTAATTTCACTTGTTAAAATTGCTATTTGAACTTCTGCAGAACCACAATCTTTTGAATTTTTAGCAAATTCTTTAATAACTTTTTCTTTTTCTTCTTTTGATAAAGCCATTTTTTTCATTCCTTTCTTTTAAATTGGTTTAAACTGAGATGAAAATCGGAAACTTTTTCATCTAAGTAAAAACTTCAATAATAATTATATTATAAAATAAGGAAAAAGTAAACAAAAATATTTCTTTT
>CANQXB010000129.1 GCA_947627805.1 uncultured Bacilli bacterium | reverse complement strand
CACCTCTCCGTGCTCTGTAGTATACCTGATAACAGTTTACTATTATAACAAAAAAGGACAAAATTTAAATATATTTTTATGTTCGTTTGTGGCTTAAGCAAACGAAGTGAAGCGGAAAGGAATGTTTAGATTTATGAAAAAATTTGCAAGTTTAGATGGAAGAAGTGTATCTTTAGTTGAAGAGTCTATTAGAGAAAGATGGCTTAAAGATAATATTTTAGATAAATGTATTCAAAATCGGGATAAAGACCCTTATTGGGTATTTTATGATGGACCCGCAACAGCGAATGGAATGCCGGGACTTCATCATATGTTAGCTAAATTTTTAAAAGATACATTTTGTAAATATAAAACGATGCAAGGGTATAAGGTTTTAAGAAAAATTGGTTGGGATACGCATGGACTACCTGTTGAAGTTCAAGTTGAAAAGAAATTAGGCTTTACGCAAAAATCTGATATTGAAGGTTATGGAATTAAAGAATTTAATGAAGAATGTCGGAAAGCTGTTTGGGAAAATGAAAAAGCTTTTGCTGATTTAACTAATAAAATGGGCCAATTTATCGATTTAGATAATGCTTATATTACTTATAAAAATGATTATATTGAAACGGAATGGTGGATTTTAAAGAAATTTTTTGATGAGGGACTATTCTATGAAGGAAGTAAGATTCTTCCATATTGTCCTAGATGTGGTACGGGACTTGCTTCTCATGAAGTAGCTCAAGGTTATAAAGAAATTCCTGTTGATACCGTCATTGTTCCGATGAAGAAAAAGGATGAAGATGTTTACTTTTTAGTTTGGACAACCACTCCTTGGACATTACTTGCCAATGTGGCTATTTGTGTTAATCCGAAAGAAGACTATGTTTTAGTTAAGAGTATGGATTATAAATTTATTATTGCCGAAGCGCTAGCTTCTAAAGTTTTAGGAGATAACTTTGAAGTTTTAGAAAGATATAAAGGAAAAGATTTAGAATACATGGAGTATGAACAATTAATTCCCGAACTATCGGTTAATAAAAAAGCTTTCTTTGTCACTTGTGATGAATATGTAACAATGGAAGATGGAACTGGTATTGTGCATATTGCTCCGGCTTATGGGGCTGATGATGCTCTAGTTGGTAAAAACTATAATCTTCCTTATCTTAATCCTGTTGGCGAAGATGGTTGTTATACCGAAGGACCTTGGAAAGGCATGCTTGTTTTTGATGCTGACCAAGAAGTTATTAAATATTTAAAAGAAAATGATAAATTGTTTAAAAAACAAAGAATGGTTCATAATTACCCTCATTGTTGGCGGTGTAAATCTCCATTAATTTATTATTCTAAACCCTCATTTTATTTAGAGATTACCAAACTTAAAGACAAAATTGTCGAAAACAATAAGAAAGTTAATTGGTACCCCGAATATGTTGGCGAAAAACGTTTTGGTAATTGGCTTGAAAACTTAAATGATTGGGCAATTTCTAGAAGTCGTTATTGGGGAACTCCGCTTCCTTTATGGAGATGTGAGTGTGGTCATGATGAAATGATTGGTTCTAGAAAAGAATTAGTTGAGAAGGCTATCGAAGACATTGATGAATCGATTGAACTACATCGTCCTTATGTTGATGATGTGCATCTATTATGTCCAAAATGTGGGGGCGTAATGACGAGATGCAAAGATGTTATTGACTGTTGGTTTGATTCAGGCGCGATGCCTTTTGCCCAATATCATTACCCATTTGAAAATCAAGAATTATTTGATACCCAATTTCCAGCTGATTTCATTTGTGAAGGAATTGACCAAACGAGAGGTTGGTTCTATTCATTACTAGTAATCTCCACTTTTGTTAAAGGGGTATCTCCTTATAAGAATGTTTTAGTAAATGAATTATTACTCGATAAAAATGGGCAAAAAATGCATAAGTCTAAAGGAAATGCCATTGAGCCATTTACAATTATGAAAGAATATGGAGCTGATACGGTTAGATGGTATCTTCCTTATGTCTCTCCGGTATGGACTCCTTTAAAATTTGATGAAGATGGTTTAAAAGAAGTTTATTCTAAATTCTTTAATCCTTTAAAAAATACTTATAATTTCTTTAGTATGTATGCTAATACTGATAACATAGATATTAAAGATTGTAATCTTCCTTATGAAGAGCGAGAAGAAATTGATAAATGGTTAATTTCTAAATATAATAGTATGCTAAAAAGTGTGACAGAAGGTTATGAAGAATACGATTTAAATAAAGTCGTTAAAATAATTACTAACTTTGTTTCTGAAGATTTATCTAACTGGTATATAAGACGTTGTCGTAATCGGTTCTGGGGTAGTACTTTAGATAATTCTAAAAAAGCCGTTTATATGACCACTTATGAAGTTTTAGTTGGTTTATCTAAAATAATTGCGCCGATTGTTCCTTATATAAGTGAAGAAATATATACTAAACTTACGGGTAAGTATTCGGTTCATTTAGAAGACTTCCCTAAATATGATTCCAAATTAATTGAGGAATCTTTAGAAGAAAAAATGGATTTAGTTAGAAATTTAATTTCTTTAGGTAGATGGGTAAGAGAAGATGCTAAAATAAAAGTTAGAACTCCTTTAAAAGAAGCTATTATTGAAAGTAATGTTTATGATAAAATTACCGATTTAGTTCCTTTAATTAAAGAAGAATTAAATATCAAAGAAGTT
>CANQXB010000128.1 GCA_947627805.1 uncultured Bacilli bacterium | reverse complement strand
ATAGAGAAAAAGAAAGTCAGATAACTTTCTTAAAACATTTCTTTCATTATTTTATCTTTATCTTTTAAAAGCTCCACTAAACTATCAATTTCGGATTCCGTATTATAAAAATATAAACTTACTCGAATAGAATTAGCTACTCCTAAAACGTCTTTGGTAAGTTTAGCACAATGATTACCTGCTCTTACACAAATACCATATTTATTTAAATAGTAAGCTACATCTTCCGAAAATAATCCTTCCACATTAAAAGCCACTATGCCACTATCAGCTTCAATATTTAAAATATCAATATGGGGAATGCTCACTAATTTTTCAATTAAATAATTTCTTAATTCTTTTTCATAAGCACTTATTTTGTCCATGCCAATACTATTTAAATATTTAATGGCCTCCCCTAAACCAATTACTCCCGAAATATTAGGAGTTCCCGCTTCAAATCTAGTTGGCACATCTTTTAAAACCATTTTATCTGGAGAATCAAAAGATTCATTCATGCCGCCCCCTAAATTCATCGGTTCAATATTTTGCATTAATTCATATTTCGCATATAAAACTCCTACTCCCGTAGGACCACACATTTTATGCGCGGAAAAAGCTAAAAAATCAATATCAGTATCACTAACATCTGTCTTTTTATGAGGAATGCTTTGAGCTCCATCAACAACCACAAAGATATCTCTTTCATGAGCAAATTTTGTAATTTCTTTGATAGGTCTTATATCTCCTACAACATTAGTTATTTCGGCTAAACTAATTACTTTAGTTTTAGGAGTTACCACTTTTTTTAAATTTTCTAAAGTTACAAAATTATTATCATCAAGAGGAATATATTTTATAACTGCTCCAGTTTCTCCAGCTACTCTAAACCAAGGCATAACATTAGAGGCATGTTCAGTTTTTGTTAGAACTATTTCATCGCCAGCTTCAAGAAGACCACTGAAAAACCCATTAACAATTAAATTTAAACTATCTGTTGTTCCACTGGTAAAAACTATTTCTTCTTTTCTTTTGGCCCCAATAAAATCTTTAACTAAATCTCGCGTATTTTCATATTCTAAATCCACTTTATAAGAAATATCATAATCACCACGATGTGCATTTGCACTATAATTTTCATAATAATCTGTCATTTTATCAATAACACATTGAGGTTTTAAACTAGTTGCTCCATTATCTAAATAAATTATATCTTGTCTTAACATTGGAAAGTCATCTCTATACATGATTTTCACCTCCCATTTTTATAAAATCATCCATATTACTATATTTAAAGCCTTCAAGTAATATTTTTTTAACTTCGCTTTCTTTTATTCCTTTACTCATTAAATAAGAGAGGAAATCTTTAGAAACTCCACCAATAGTAGTTAAATGATTAGCTACTACCTCATTACTTAAAGCAACAATATTGGGCTCAACTAAAACATTACCACCATTTATAATTCCTTTTAAATCTTCTAAGGCAATATTATTAACTGTTCCCTCTAATACCGAAACATTTAAAATTATTTTACTTAATCCTTTATCACTAATATTACGAACATTTAAATAAGATTCATTATTATTTCCTTTAATTTCATTATTAATAATACACTCAGTATCATTAATATTTTCAAAACTATAATTATAATGCACTATGGAATCATTATTTTGATTTATATTTACTAAAACATTATCTTCATTATTCATTCTAAAATCATAGAAAAACAAATTACTATTTTCTTTTAAATTTATCTTAATTTTATTTAGTTTTTCTTGAACTAAATAAATAGTTACATTACCCAATACATTTATTTCTAATTCATTACTTTGAGGGATTAAATGATATATACCATCATTTAAATTTATAATATCACTCACTAATAGTTTATTCATAATTATCTTTCTCTCTTATAACAAATGTATCAGAAGCACTCTTAAATCCTTTAGAAAGAACTTCTTTAGCTAGTTCTTTACCTCCCGATTTAATTATTTTTTTATCTTCTAAAATATGAACTTGATAATCTTTAAAAAAGTTAATTAAAGTATTTGAATGCGTAATGATAAGCATAAGAGGTTTATATTCTTCATAATATTTAGCTAAACTTTTACCCACCACTTTTAAGGCATCAACATCTAGTCCAGAATCTATTTCATCTAAGATAATAAATGATGGCTTTAAAACCCATAAATGTAATAATTCAATTTTTTTTCTTTCGCCTCCAGAAGCTCCCATATTTATTTCCTTATGAATAAAACTTTTATCTAATTCTAAACTTTCACATATGTTTTCTAATTCTTTACTAAATTCAAAAATATTAACAGTTTCCCCTGTCTTTTCACTTAAAGCCAATCTTAACATTTCCGCATTAGTAACCCCTTCAATAGCAATAGGAGTTTGATTAATTAAATAAATGCCTAATTTGGCTCTTTCATAAATATTTAATTTAGTTATTTCCTCCCCATTATATTTCATTGAGCCTTTTACTTCATAATCAGGATTACCCATTATAGAAGAAGCTATGCTACTTTTACCAACTCCATTTGGCCCCATTAAAACATGAATTTCAGGAGAATTCATTTTTAAATTTAAATTATTAACTAAATTTAAATCATTTACATTTATTGAAACATTAGTAACTTCAAACATATTTGTCACCTACGAGATAGATTATACCATAATTTCAAGTTTTGTTAAATCTCT
>CANQXB010000127.1 GCA_947627805.1 uncultured Bacilli bacterium | reverse complement strand
AATAATAATAATATTTTGGGAGTAAAAATTAATAATGAAATATTTGAATTAAGAGAAAGAGCTGAAGCTTCTAAAACCATTTCTTTTATTGATTTAAATGATTTAACTGGTAATAAAATATATAAAAGTGGTTTAGAATTTATTTTTGAAGTGGCTTTAAAAACAGTTTTTCCAGAGTTAGAAATAACTTATCAACATAGTGTTCCGAAAGGTTTTTTAGGAGAAGTTATTGGAAATAAAATGTTAACTCAAGAAGATATATCTTTAATTAAGAGTGAGATGGCTAAAATAATAAGTGATAATATTGAATTTAAAAAATTAAATATTAAGAAAAAAGAAGCTATTGGTTTTTATTATCAAAATAATCAAATAGAAAAAGCCGAAAATATTGAGAATATATCTGATAAAGTCGTAACATTTTATGAATTAAAGGGACATTATAATTATTTTTATTCAGATATGCCATATAGTACGGGAAGTATTACCAAATATGATATTGTTTATTTAGGAAGAAATAGAATTATCTTTATTATTCCTACTAATAGAACTAATGGGGAACTTCCGGAATATGTGCATTATGATAATATAATTAATTCGTTTTTAGTAGGTAAGAATTGGCTAGAAACTTTAAATATGAAATATGTTACATCCATAAATAAAACGGTAGGAAGTGGCAAAATAAAAGATTTTATGAAATCTTGTGAATTAGTATTTAATTTAAATATAGCGAAAGTAGCTAGTACGATAACTACTAATAGAAATATTAAATTTGTTTTAATTGCGGGGCCTTCCTCTAGTGGGAAAACCACAACTACTAAAAGATTATCTTCTTATGTAATGGCTCAAGGTTATGACCCCATTAATATTTCGATTGATGATTTCTTCTTAGAAAGAGAAGAATCACCAAAAGATGAAAATGGTAATTATGATTTTGAATGTTTAACGGCCATTGATTTAAATTTATTTAATAGTACTTTAAAGAAACTTTTAGCAGGAGAAGAAGTAATAATGCCAACTTTTAATTTTGTAACAGGGAAAAAAGAGTTTAATAATAGGCCGGTTAAATTAAAAGATAATAGTATTGTTCTAATTGAAGGATTACATGGACTTAATGATGAACTTTTACCTAGTATAGATAATAAATATAAGTACAAAATATATTTGAGTCCTTTTATTCCTTTAAATATTGATAAACATAATTATATTTCAACTGTTGATTTAAGACTTTTAAGAAGAATAATAAGAGATAATCGGACTCGTAATTATGATGTTAATAAAACTATTCATACTTGGCAAAGTGTAAGAAATGGGGAAGAAAAGAATATATTTCCATACATTCATCAAGCAGATGTAATAATTAATACAGCCTTACCTTATGAAATAGGAGTTTTAAAAGTATATGTCGAACCTCTTTTAAGAAGTATAAGTGTTTTAGATGATTATTATGAAGAAGCTAGAAGACTTTTGAATTTCTTAAAAATATTTTATACTATTCCAGGAGAATACGTAAGTAGCGATTCGATATTAAGAGAGTTTATAGGAGGAAATTATGATTAGAGTAGCAATTAATGGATTTGGAAGAATTGGAAGACTAGCTTTTAGAGAAATGATTACGGACAGTAATTTTGATATTGTGGCAATCAATGATACCTCAAATGCGGAAGAACTATGTCATTTACTTAAATATGATACGGTGCATCGGACTTTTCATGAAAATGAAATTACATTTGATGGGGACTTTATTGTGGTAGCTAATACTAAAAAAATAAAAGTATATGCCGAGTTAGACCCTTTAAATCTTCCTTGGAAAGAATTAAATGTCGATTTAGTTTTAGAATGTACGGGAGCTTTTACGAAATTAGAAGGAGCTCATAAACATATTGAAGCTGGCGCTAAAAAAGTTTTAATTTCAGCCCCTGGTAAAGGCGAAATGAAGACCATTGTTTATGGCGTAAATGATAATATTTTAGATGGAAGTGAAGAAGTTGTTTCCGCAGCTTCTTGTACAACTAATTGTCTTGCTCCAGTTTTAAAAGTTATTAATGATACTTTTGGTATTGAAAAAGGTTTCATGAGTACAGTTCATGCTTTTACAAATGACCAAGCAACTTTAGATATTACCCATAAAAAAGGTATATATGCAAGAAGGGGAAGAGCTGCTAGTGCAAATATTATTCCTGCATCAACCGGAGCAGCTTCAGCAATAGGTTTAGTTATTCCGGAATTACAAGGAAAATTAGATGGCCTTGCTTATAGAGTACCCGTACCTGATGGTTCTTTAGTTGATATTACTTTAGAATTAAAAAGTAATCCAAGTGTTGATGAAGTAAATAATGCTTTCTTAACGCATCCAACACCAGCTTTAAAGTTTACGAAAGACCCTATTGTTTCTAGTGATGTTATTGGTAAAAGAGTTGGAGCTTTAGTAGATGGTCTTTTAACAAACTTTGTAGAAGTTAATGGTAAAAGATTATATAAAGTTGTGGCTTGGTATGATAATGAACTAGGTTACACGCATCAAATGGTTGAAACAGCTAAGTGTATGTTTAAATAGAAAATAATAATAAAAATGGATGATTAAATATCATCTTTTTTTATTTTTTAGTTTCAATAATTATATTTAGATTTTCTTTTTTACATATTTCTAAAAGTAATTCAAAGTCAAAATTTCGTTGACCATATTCATAGTATTGAATGGCCGTTTTACTTCT
>CANQXB010000126.1 GCA_947627805.1 uncultured Bacilli bacterium | reverse complement strand
ACAATTTGATTGACAATGGATTTAGACACATTGTATACTTGATAATAAGAAGGGAAATGTGAATAATATGAAGAAAAAATTAAATTTATTAATCGTAACAATGCTATCTATATTTTTAGCAATTACAAGTGTATATGCTGAAGCAAAATGCACAGCCGAAGTTGCTGCTAAAGAAGCAAAAGCTGCAATTATAGGTAGTGACGGAACAACTAAAAATTGTCCAGAATTAAAAGATGCTATTGATGAAGTTCAAAATAATGAAACCATAAAATTATTAGCGGACCATGATTATGGAGAAGATACTACTGATACTAATCGTATTGAAATTAAAGATGGAAAGAATATTACTTTTGATTTTAATGGTTCTAAAATTATTGCTTCAAAATATGAAAGTAAGTATGCTGCCGTTAAAGTAGAAGGAAGTGGAACAAAAGTAACATTTACTGATTCTAAAAATAATAATGGCGGTATCGAACACCAAAAAGGTAGTGGTGCTTTATTAATTGATGGTGCCGAAGTTACAATTACTGGTGGTACTTATACTTCTAGTGGTAAAAGTGATGACAATAAAAATTATGGAGCTATTGCAAATTATAATGGTACCCTTACAATTAATGGTGCAAATGTGTTAATAAAGGGGTCAGTTGATGTATTTGGAACTAAGCCAAGTTTAACTTTCGTAAATGGAACTATTGATTCAACAAGTTTTGCAATATCAGGAAACGGTAGTGAAACACATGATTCTACAATTTTAATTGAAGGTGGAAAACTTACAAGTACTGGAAATACAGCGATTTATCATCCTCAAAGTGGTACATTAACTATTACTGGTGGTGAAATTACTGGTAAAGTTGGAATTGTTGCTAGACAAGGAACAATAAATGTTCAAGGTGGAACTATAACTGGTAATGGAAGTGTTGATGCTACTTATACAACGGGAGATAGTGCTAATATATTAGCATCTGGTTCTGCAATTATCGTAGATAATAAAGCAACTGGTTATGGAGATAATACCGTAGTAAAAATTACAGGTGGTGTAATTAAGGCTTCAAGTGCTGTTTCAAATGCTATTTCATCTTACGGAGAAGAAAAAACTGCTGATTATGAAGTAACTGGTGGCGAATTCAATAAAAAGTTTAATCAAGTATTTATTAAAGGAGAAGATACTGCTGAAGTTAAATTAGGAAGTAATTATTATGTTGGAAATGATATAGAAAAAGCTTTCGAAAATGCCACAGCTGGCGATACAATAGAAGTGTTACAAGGTAATGTTAAAGCAACTGATGTAGTAGGTGGTGTAATAATTAAAAATAGTGGTGATGGTGAAGTAACAGTTAATGGTGTAGAAGTTACTAAAGATAAACCATATATTACTGAAGAAAAAGAAAAAGATTATAATATTGTCGAAAATGTTGTATATGCTGATAATGGTGAAGATATAGATATTGATGGTAAAATAGTTAAAGAAGAAGATGAAACATATAAAGCAATGCTTAAGATGGCTGAAGATAAAGGTTATAAAATTCTTTACAATATGTATGATTTCTGGGTAAAAGATGAAAAAACTTTAACTAAACCATTAACAATTACTTTTAACTTAGGAGAAAGTTATAATGGTAAAGAAGCATATATTATTCATAGATTACATGATGGAACATATCAAGAAGAAGAAACAGAAGTAAAAGATGGAAAGATAAGTATCACGGTTCAAGAATTATCTCCATTTACAGTTAGTTTAAGAGAAAAAGAAGTAGTTGATAATGTTCAAACTTCATCAATCAATATTGTTGCTTATGGAGTAATTGCTACTATGTCTTTAGTAGGAATCATTGTCTTAGTTAAAAAAGCTAGTAAAAATTCTTAATAAACAAATAAATATTTAATAAATTAAAGACCTAATTTAAAATGCTAGGTCTTTTTTTGTATATTAAAATGTCAACTTTCGCAAACCAATTGACAAACGCCTTACGGGGGGGGTATAATTAACGCATGATATAGAGAGGAAGGAAAAAATGAAAAAACAAATTAAATACTTTATAGTGGCTTTTTTAACAATGTTTATAGCTACTATTGGAGTTAGTGCTGGGACATTTGCTGGTTGTTTAAGTGGAGGAGAAGCAACTTGTGAATTAACTTCAGATACCGAAGATATGGGTGGAGAATATATTCAAGTTAATAGAGCTTTAACTATTGATTTAAAAGGCCATACTTTAAAAATGAATCACACTTTGCAAATAAATGCTGGAGGAAAAGTTACAATCACTAGTACAGAAGGTCAAGGTGTTTTAGATGCTGAAACCGGGAACATTGATAATGCAAATGTTTTAATAGTTGCTGCAGGTGGTGAACTTACTTTAGATAACGTATTGGTTAAAGGCAGAACAACTGCTAGTACTGATGGTAAAAATTATCAAGTAGTATTTGCTTCATCTAATGGAACTACTAAAATTACTGTTAATGAAAGTGCTAAAATAACTGGTTATAACAGTGGCATTGGTGTAGGAGATAATGGAAATGGTAAATTAACTATTGATGTTTATGGTACAATTACTACAAACAATGATGCCATTTCTGTAAATGGTAAAATTAAAACTTCTGCAGAAAATATTCAAATTAATATTAAAGAAGGTGCTAATTTAACTTCTACTGATAGTTCAGGAATATATGCTGCCGGTACTTCAACAGTTACTGTTGAAGGTGGTAAAGTAACCGGAAAAATTGGTATTGTATCTCGTCAAGG
>CANQXB010000125.1 GCA_947627805.1 uncultured Bacilli bacterium | reverse complement strand
CTTTATTTTATTATTTTGCGAAAAAATTTTTATTTTTTTCTTTTTTTCATTTATTTCACTTAAAAAGGAGCGACTTTATTTTTCACTCCTTAAAACTGTGCTAATATAACACTTTTCTTTAAGGAAATTTTTAATTTTTGATATGTTTTTTCCTTCATAATATTCTCTTAATAAATTTTTAAACTCTTTAATTAATTTATCAGGTATTACTATTAATCCTTTACCTTCCTTAACTAAATAATGATTGCAGAATATTACAGCACATCTTTTATTACCATCAATAAATAATTGACTTTTCATAACATATAATAGTAGTTCTATGGCCTTATCTACAATACTTATTTTTTTATTCATTATATAATTAATTTCTTCTTTCACTTTACTTTCAATAGGTAAAAAAGGTTCATAATTAGTTCCTGTTATTTTAACTGGTACATTTCTTAAAGAACCAGCTGTATAATAAAAACTTTCTAATACTAATTTATTTATTTCACATAATAAAGATAAATTTGTTTGACTAGTTATGACATTTTCATTTAAAATAAACTCCCAAGCATGTTTTAAATTAATAATTTTAAGTATATCTTCGGAAGTCATATTATTAACTTTTCCGCCATAAATAATATTTTCCGTATTTATATAAGTTGTTGATATTCCTTCTAAAACTGCTTGTTTATATATTGTATCTACTAAATGTCTTTTAGCAAAATCAATATTAATTTTTATTTTATCACTTAAACTAGTTTCTTTATAATTTAATAATTTTAATTTTTTATTAATTTCTCTAATTGTATTCTTTATTTCTTTAGCTAAAAAATTATTATACTTAATTAACTTAATATTTTCATCTGTATATTCTCCAAAATATTTAGTTAAATAAATTCCCTCGTCTCGGTAATGAACATAAATATATTTATTTTTTCTTATTTCAATACTACCATAAACAATTGAATTTAACTCATGAGTTAAAAACTCTTTAATTTGAATTAAATTAACTATCTCTCTTTGCATAATACCCCCATAATCTATGTGAAATATTTTTTAAATTAATTATAATATTTATTTCACATACAATTATATATTAATAATTATCAAAATACAATAAAAATTCTTTATTTTATGACTTGACATATACCAATAATACCAATAAAATAATATCTCATATAGGATGATAAAATGGAAAAAGAAGGAATATATTTAGGTGGCAAAAAGGATTTTTTAGCCCCATTTATCTTTGATATTGATAGTGTATCTAACTATGATTTAGATAATCAAACAGTTGAAAGTTACATTAATGGTGTTCCCATAAATAAATTATTATTTTATACAATAACACTACTAATTGGTATTATATCGTGAGTATCAGTTAATTTTTTAACATTTTTTTCATTACAAATAATGCCCCCTTTGCCAACATTTTTTAAATTTTTTATTTTATTAAAAGAAGATATCATACTTACATTAACATTATCTCTATATTTAATTTCAAAAGGGTGATAGATATTATCATAATCTTTTATTATCAAATCTATCTCATTACCATCTTTATCTCTATAATAACTAAAAGTATTTCCTAAACTATAATTACTATTAATTTTTAGCATTTCTGAAATAATATAATTTTCAAATAAAAAGCCAAAATTTGTATAATCAATTAAAGCTTTTTTAGTATTTATTCCTAATAAATATGTACATAAACCACTATCCATAAAAATAATTTTTGGCTGTGATGTTATTCTTTTTAATTCTTCTTTTCTTAAGGGATATATTAATTTTATTATACCAGTAGCCTCTAAGATGCTTAACCAAGATTTTACTGTTTTATCATCTTTTCTTGTATCTCTTGCAATACTAGCATAATTTAAAACTTGACATGCTCTTGAAGCAACAGATACTAAAAATGTATAAAAAGCATTTAAATCTTCAATTTGTTTCAATTCTCTTATATCTCTTTCTAAATATAAATTAACATAACTAGAAAAAAAGTATTCTCTTTTAATATTTTGAATCAAATATTCAGGCATTCCCCCTTTTAAAATTAAATCTAATATTTTATCTTTTGGTATTATATCTCTATTAGTAAATTCCTCAAAATCGTAAGGTGGTAATTTACTTTTACATAGTTCTCTATTAGTAAATGTTGTCATATCAAGAACACCCATTCTACCAGCAAGTGACTCACTAACATTTTTCATTAATTCAATTTTTTGGGAACCCGTTAGCCAGAATAATCCTTTTTCTTTTGTGTTATCACATATTATTTTTATATATGAAAGTAATTTTGGAGCATATTGAATTTCATCAATTATTATTGGTGGTTTATAAATACTCAGAAATTCTTTTGGATTTTCATTAGCCATTCTTCTAATTTCTAAATCGTCTAATGTTACATATTTTCTTGATTTTTCTTTTATATTTTTTAAAAAGGTTGTTTTTCCTACTTGTCTTGGCCCTGTAATTAAGACAACTTTAAACATTTTATTATATTCCAAAAATACTTCTTCAATATTTCTTTTTAATTTCATAATAATCACCATTATTAATATAACACTTTTTATGAATTATGTCAAATTTGGAATTAATTCCGTTTTGGACAAAAATTGACTAATTTGGAATTAAAAAATACAAATAAAAAGATGCATTAATTAACATCTATTTTATTTACAATTAATTTTGTAATTATTTTAGCAAGTTTAATATTATTATCATCTTTTTTATTACTAATTATCATAACAAGTCCACTACAATCTATGGAAGTAATAATAGGTATAATATTAAAATAACCATTGAAATCAAAATTATTTTCCATCGTTTCACTATTATAAGATTCTCTATTATCAATTAAACTTTTATATTTATCATTTAAAGTTA
>CANQXB010000124.1 GCA_947627805.1 uncultured Bacilli bacterium | reverse complement strand
CCATCATTACTTTCATGATACACTCCGATAAATATCTTTAATAAGTTCATAAATATCTGTTACTTCTTCTAATCTTTTATTATCTCTATTAATATATTTAATAAATTCCACTATTTTAGGCATTTTACAATATTGATATAATTTATCATCATAAAAATTATTTGTTTCATAAACTATTTGTTTATCTTTTAAAACTAAAACTATTTTTACTAAATCAAAAAAGACATTAATATCATTATCAATAACCACTATCTTCTTATGATAATTATTAACTAGTTTTAAAAATAATTTCTTTAAATATTCTAAATCTTTCTTATTTAAGCATTTAGATAAATTACCGACAATAATTATTTCTTTATCTATTTTAGTTAATAAATCTATTTTTAATAAATTATCTAAAGATAGCTCTTTTATTTCTTTATCTAATATACTATTATCTAAATTAACCATCTTAAAAGCTTTATCACGATTTTTAATATCTAAATCTTTAACTAATTTATTTTTATCTAAAGATATTTCATAATCGGAAATTACCCCGATTAAACCGTATTTATTTAAGTATTCCTTTATTTCCATAAAGCACCTTCTAACTTATCATAATCTAAATAAATTTCTTTTATTAAATTATAATCTTGTAAATATAAAGATAATTCCACCATAAATGGTAAAGCAATACCTATTCTTTTTAATAATTTTTCTTGTTTTAAAACCTCTAAAGTATTACCACTTATTATTTCTTTTTCTTTATCATATATAATAACATTAGAAGTAAATAATACTTCTTCTACATTATTAGTTACATTAACATATTTAATATTTTTACTTTTTAATAAATTATATAATTCTTCTATATCTTTATCATCTAATTTATTTAAAGCATTAAAAAAGATAATTTTCGAATAATTAAATAGCTCGGAAACTATAAAATTATTTTCAATTACTTTATAATCAGCATAATTATTAACAATATTTTTATTTAAATTAGTACTAATTATTGTCGTGTCAGTTTCCATTATTATTCCTTTCCTTTATTTTTTAAATGATTTTCTTTTATCTTTCTTAAACTTCTAAAATGATGATTAATTCCTGATTTTCCTACTTTATAATCGGTTTCCATACTAATAATATCAGAAAGTTCTTGAAAAGAAGTTTCCGGGTATTTCTTTCGATAATTAATTACAAGTATCGCCTTTTCATCAAGAAGACTAATTAAATCATTATCTTCTAAATATTTAATTAAATCTAATTGTTCTAAACCACTTTTAATAGTTTTTTCTTCATTAGCTAGTTCCATATTATTAAGTCTATTAACCATATTTTTATGGTCTCTATATATTCTCGTATCTTCAAATTCAAAAAGAGAGGTTATGGCTCTAAACATTTTAATTAAATCACTAATACTTTCACTCATCTTTATATAAGTAATATATTTATACCCTCTTTTTATTACTTTAGCATTAAGATGAAAATGATTAAGTAAAGAAGCTATATATAATGCATCGCTTTCTTTATCTAAAATGTATTCTAAATGATAACCACTAGTTTTAGGATTAGAAACATTACCCACTCCAAGAAAGGCTCCTTTGAGGTAGGCCACTATTTCTTCATCACTATCTAAAGTAGGTTCTTTATCAAGTTCAATTACTTCTTTAATATAATCTATCTTTTCTTTTATTTCTAAAATATAAATTTGTTTTACGCGAAATCTTTTTTGAATTCTAACTGTTATTTTAGGAGTAACTCCTAAAATTTCTTTTATTATTTTATAAATAAATCTGGTAACTGAAGCATTTTCTAAAGTAATAGTTATAAGCTCTTTTATAACTGAATTATATTTTATAAAAGAAGAAACAATTAATCTAGATTCAACTGGATTATTTTCTTGTTTACTAATTTCTTCTTTTAATCTAGTCGTGAAAGTCATTTTTAACTCCATTCATTAAATAAGAAAATATTAAATAGGCCGTTTTTAAAGAATCATGTCTATAAACATTACTTTCTATTTTATATAATTTATCACTTATAACTAATACTTTCATTTTATCTAAAATTTCTTTATCTAATATTACTTGGTCTTTTTGTTCTTCCGTTTCATATTTTTTAACTAATTTAGAATTCATTTTAGCATCATTAGCCACGACAATATCAATAGAATTTTTACCTAGGTAAGATTCTAGTAGTTTAATATGATTACTTACTTTAAAACCATCAGTTTCTCCTGGTTGAGTAAATAAATTACATATATACATTGTTTTAGCTTTACTTCTATTAATTGCCATATTTAATTTTTTACTTATTAAATGGGGAATAATACTTGTAAATAAACTACCAGAAGAAAAAATTATTAAATCAGCTTTTTTAACAGCATTTAAAACTTGCGGATTTATTTCTATTTCATTAGAATATTCAATTCTTTTAATTTTTTCTTTACTTTTAGTAATTTGTTCTTCTCCAACTAATCTTTTATTATTTTTAGTAATTCCTACTAAATCTACATTATCTTCGGATATTGGTAATACTTTACCTTGAACATTTAAAATTTTTTCTAATACCGGAATAGAACTTTCAAAATTACCTTTAATATCTAAAAGAGCCGTTAATAATAAGTTCTTAATTGAATGATTACCTAAACTTTTAGATTTTGTAAATCGATAATTCATTAATTCTTTTAAATCATCATCACAATTAGACATAGAAAGTAAAACTTTAGATATATCTCCTACGGCTGGTATATTATAATCTTTTCTAAGTCTTCCCGAACTTTTACCATTATCAAAAACTGATACAACTGCCGTTACTTCAACAGGAAATAATTTTAAACCTTTAAGTATTTGAGAAAGACCACTTCCTCCTCCAAATATAACTACTTTCTTCATAATATCACTCTTCTTTATAAATAATATTTTTTTCTGTGTATTTATTTTACCATATTTTAAATAATA
>CANQXB010000123.1 GCA_947627805.1 uncultured Bacilli bacterium | reverse complement strand
GTCCTTGAAGGGATTCGAACCCTCGGCCTTATGCGTCGGAGGCATACGCTCTATCCAACTGAGCTACAAGGACAACCATATTATACCATTTATTTTAAATTTCGACTATTATATTTGTGATTTTAATCTTAAAGAGTTTAAAACAACGGTTAAACTACTAATAACCATCGAAATACTAGCGACCATTGGACTAATACTAAGACCCACAAATTTAAATAATCCCATCGCAATTGGAATCATTAAAATGTTATAGATAAAAGCCCAAAATAAATTTTGTTTAATAATGCGAATGGTTTTCTTACTAATATTTAATAAATCAACTATTTTAGTTAAATTATCATCCATTATGATAACATCTGATGAACTTCCGGCAATATCGGTGCCACTCCCAATAGAAACTCCGACAAAAGCATTAGCCAAAGATGGTGCATCATTGATTCCATCACCAACCATCATAACTAATTTTTTTTCATCTTTTAATTTTTTTAAATAGTCTTTTTTATCTTTAGGCATCAAGCCCGCTTCTACTTTATTTATTTTTAAATAATCGCCAACTTTTTGAGCAGTTTGTAAATTATCACCACTTAACATAATAATATCTTTAGACATTTTCGTTAATTTAGCAATAACTTCTTTTGCATTATCTCTTATAATATCTTTTACTCCAATTAAAGCCATTATTTTCTTATTTAATACTAAGTAAACAATACTATTTCCTTCTTCACTTAATATTTTTTCTTCTTTTGCATATTCATTTTTGATCTTTAATTTATTTAATATTTTAGCATTTCCCACATAAACTTCTTGCTTATTTATTCTTCCCTTAATTCCTAAACCAGCTAAATTTTCTGATTTTTCTACCGCTAATAAAGGAATATTTTTTTCTTTTCGATAATTTATAAAAGATGTTGCAATGGGATGAGTTGATTTTTCTTCTAAACTAGCAACATATTTAATTATTTCTTCATCAGTTAATTTACTATAATTATAAATTTTGGCAATCTTTAAATTCCCATATGTTAATGTTCCAGTTTTATCGAAAACTATCGTATCAACTTTATGAGCATTTTCCAAAATTTCACTTGATTTAATTAATATTCCTTTTTGGGCCGCAGCTCCTTCACTGATAATAGTGGCCATAGGAGTTGCCAGTCCTAAAGCACAAGGACAGGCTATTACTAAAACAGATACAAAAGATAAAATAGCTTCATTAAAAGAAAAACCTAAAAGTAAATACCCCAAAAATGTTAAAACAGCAATTCCCATAATTGAAGGGACAAAATAACCACTAACCTTATCAGCTAAAGCTCCAATAGGGGCTTTAGTATTAACAGATTCTTTAACAAGTCGGACAATTTCAGATATAGTGGAATTTATTCCAATTTTTTCTGCTTCATATTCTATATAACCATCTAAATTAAGACTACCGGCAACAACTTTATCTTTTATTCCTTTTTTGGGGGGAATGCTTTCTCCTGTAATAAAAGCTTCATCTAAATGTGATTCTCCTTTAGTAATTGTTCCATCAACCGCTACTTTCATTCCGGGTTTACAAATTAAAATATCACCAATTTTTACTTCATCAATTGTTACTTCTTTTTCCCCATCTTTAGTTTTAAGCAAGGCCATTGAGGGTGTAATTTGCACTAATTCCGTAATAGCTTCTTTAGTTTTTTCTTTTGATTTATGATCGATAAAACGACCAATTTTAACAAAATAAATAATCATGGCTACCGATTCAAAATATAAATGATGAACTAATTCTGAATGTCCTTTAATTATTAAAATTAAATTAACAAAACTATATAGAAAACTAGCAAAGATACCCATAGTTACTAAACTGTCCATATTTGGCCCTAAAGCGATTAATTTTCTTATACCACTTTTAATAATATCAAAGCCATAGATTAAAAAAGGAATAGTTAAAATAAGTAATGTTATACCATAATTAATGGGATGCTTCATCATATCTAAAATAGGAATACTTTTAAGACCTATCATTTTACCCATTGATACATACATCAAAAATAAACCCACAAAGAAAAGAATAATTAAATATAATTTATGATGATCTTTTTTATTTTCTTTTTTTGCATTATATTCTCCTAAACTTGTATAACCAGCTTCTTTAACAAATCGATTTAAATCATCAATAGTTAAATTATCTTCATAATATATTAAAGCCTCCGCCATTACTAAATTAACGGTAGCACTTTTTATTCCTTCTTGTTTATTTAAATATTTTTCTAAAGTTTTTTGGCAACCACTACAACTCATACCTTCTATTTTTAAAATAACTTTTTTCATTATCTCATACCCTTCTAATCCGTTATAACTTCTGAAACCGGCTTATCAAAATAATTAGGCTTAACACTATCAATTAATAATTCTTGATAACAAAGGCCTATTTTATAACCATTATATTTAGAAAAAAATTTATCATAAAATCCTTTACCATAGCCAATTCGATAGCCTAATTTATCAAAACATATTCCGGGAGTAAGACAAACCCAATCTTTATAATCATTTACCATATTATTATTGTTAGGTTCCCTTATTCCTTTATAACCAACTTTTAATTCTTCTAAACTTTTTATTATGAAAAATTGCATTTCCGTACCTTCAACTTTAGGTACCGCCACTAAATAAGAATTTTCAAGAAAATATTTTATTAAATTAAGAGTATCAACTTCTTCTTTTAAAGATACATATATTAAAACTTTTTTAGCCTTTTTAATCTTTTCATTATGAATAACTTTTTGAAAAATCTTTTTATCTTTTAATTCTTTATCTTGAATATTTTTTCTCTCCATTAAATATTTTTTTCTTAAAATTTCTTTCATAACTTTATTATAAATCTAGAGAAAAAGAGAAGCAATATTTTTTATAAAAAAAGTATCATATTGATACTTAATTAAAATAACCGAATGATATCATTAATTGTGACAATAACAATT
>CANQXB010000122.1 GCA_947627805.1 uncultured Bacilli bacterium | reverse complement strand
AAAATTTAAATATATTTTCATGTTCGTTTGTGGCTTAAGCAAACGAAGTGAAGCGGAAAGGAATGTTTAGATTTATGGATAAAGCTATACTTTATAATGTAACAGTAGAAAAAATTAATAAAAGAATAAATAGTTTAAAAGCCATTGGCTTTAATGTGCAAGAATTTGAAAACTTAAGAGATAATATTATTAATGATTCTAATGTTAATATTCAAAATAGTTATAAATTTGCTAGTCCTAAATTATCTTTAGGTCAAAGTGCTTTTTTAGAACAAAATTATGATAATACGATTAATAGTTTAGAAAAATTATATCGTAAACTTTTAGATTATGAAGTCTATGTCGTAGCCTTTCATACCACGAGTTTAATTAAAGAATTTTTAAGTAATAATCTAAAAGAAGAGAAAGATTTTATTAAATATAAAGAGCAATTAGTTTTAGTTTTAAAAAATTTACATAATTCTAAAACTTTAGATTACAATGTTGAAGGGCCAATAATTGAAGAAATATATAATGTTGTTTACTTATTTATCAAAGAAGAAGTATCTTTTTTAGGTTATAGTGAATTATTTGAAAGTTTAGGAGAAGTTGATAAATATTATCTTGATAAATTAGTGAGAAGAGAAGTTGAGGGAATTGATTTAAAGCTTAAAACTAATCAAGAAATTAAATTAAAAGTTAAAGAAATTGATGCGAATGGTTATGATGACTCTTATGCTAATAGGGAATTAATAAGTGCTATTGTCGAAAGTAATTTAGATAAAAATCAAAGAAAAGTTATTTTAAATGCCTTAGAAAATAATCTATCAAAATATTATTATTCCTTATGTGACATCTATGGTGATTTAAAAAATATTACGGAACCCGTTAGTAAATCTAAAAAGGTAGGTCATTTAATTGGTGATAGTTTAAAACTTGCTTTTCATTCGGCTTTAGTAACGGCTCTTTTAGTGGGTTCTTTTAAACTTGGTAAGTCGGCTTCTACGCATAATGACAAAACTTATATGACTAAAACTACGACTTATAATCCTTTAAATAAAGACCCTTATACTATAACAGAACAATATGAACCCAAACAAGATGATAGCATTTTAGCTACTTATTATGGTCCTTTAGTTGATGGTTCGATGGTTGGAACTTATAAAAGAACAGTCACAACTTATAATCTAAGTAATTATGAAGGTACTCCTTTAGAAGAGCTATATAATATGGATTTACCTTCTCTAATGGTACCAGAAAATAGTGTTACTTTAGGAGCTAGAGATTTAAGTGCCGAAGAATTAATGAAAGAAGCATTTAAAATAATTAAAGAAGTTAGAGTTAATTTAGATGATGTTAAAGTTACGACAAAAACAAGTACTTTTGCAAGGGGTTTCTATACTTTATTATTCTTAGCTGTATCTGCTCTTATTGGTCTTTTGTATACTTCTATGATTAATCTCGCCAAAGAAGATGATATAGATTATGTACCATTCCTTAGTGATTTAATAAGTGTCTTAGAAGATTTAATTGGATTACTTAATCAAAGACAAGAAACAGAAGAATATGAAAAAGGAATGAAAGATATTGTAATTAGATTAGATGAAATAATTAAAAATAATAAGCCTTTAATTGAAAAGGCTATGGCCTATACTAATAATTTAAAAGATAATAAAGAATACCGAAAGTATATAGTTAATATTGCTAAAAGTTTAGAATTAGTTAATGATAAAGAAAAAGAGTTAGAAGTTATTTTGAAGAAATAAAAATAAATAAGAGGGGGTTAATTTATTATGGACACTAATAAAATAAAAGAACAAATAAAAGAGATATATCAAAATTTAAATTCTTTGTTTTTAGAATATCAAAATAAAGATTATCTTTGTCTAGGAATGATAGGTATAAATCAAATAAGAAGACAAATTTTAGTTTTATATCGGGAATATTTAAGTTTAGTTTTAAAATTGCAAAGTTTAAAACCAGATGCTGTTAGTAATTATAGTTTAAGAAATAGTAATTGTTATTTATATGCTTTAGCTTTACCAGTACCAATTATTTTTAAAAGAACTTATAATAAATTAATAAGAGATGATTTTGGTTTTGATTTAGGAGAATATGCTAATTATAAAGCATTATTTAGGGAAACAAATTTTACTAAAAATAATTTAATTGAGCGTTTAGAAAGTGATTTAGCCTATTTTCAAATTGATTTTTTTGAAAGCAGTATTGATAGTGTAATAAAACATAATGGTTATAAAATAAATTTATATATGAATAGAGATGCTAAAGATTATCATTTTATAAGACAAAATAAAGATGGTTCATGGAGTGATAAAAATGGCTATAAGGGATCTATTAAAGAAGTTTTAAATAGTCATTTAGATGAAGGATGCGTAAATAATAAAATGTTTTATGAATATGTTAAAACTTTAGAAATAGTTAAACCAAGGTATAGGTAGATATTTATGATAAGAGAAGTAGTAGAAGAAAAAATATCTAAAATATTAGAAAAAATAAAAAAATTAAGTTTAAATAGGGATTATAGATCAGAATTAAAGATTAAAATGTTATATAATGAATATTTAAGATTATTAGTTTTAATTCAAAGAGAGATTCCTCAATTTGATGATGGTTTGTTTTCTCCGGGAACAACTTGTTACCTTTATGCTTTAGATTTAGATATGCCAGAGTCAATCTCTTATATTTTGGATGAGGATGGCTATTCTAAATATCATATTGAACTTGGTAATATTGGAGGTTATATTTATCCTTTTAATCGTCAAAATATTCCCAAGGAAGAAGATATTTTAAATTATTTAGCTAAAGATTTAAAATTTTTAAGAATTAAAGCTTATCCTAGCCATATTAATTTACCATGTCAGCATGGAGGTTATAAAATTGCTATTTTTTTAGAAGATGCTCGGCATTATGATTACCATTTTGTAAGACAAAATGAGGATGGCTCTTGGTCAAGTAAATTGGGATGTGAAAATTTAGTGGTTCAAAGTGATAATCCTTT
>CANQXB010000121.1 GCA_947627805.1 uncultured Bacilli bacterium | reverse complement strand
ACAGGAGTTATAATTTTATCTTTAATATTTTCTTTTTTACTTGTTTTAGGAAGAATAATTAGTAATTTTGAATTAGACCCGTATAATAGTTTTTTAACCGAAATATTTAAGTTATCTTTTATTGTTTATATAATTGGTAATTTTAATTTAATATATACTTTATTAATTAATTTAAGTAGTAAACTGATTAATTTAGATAACAATAAAATTTTAAACAAGAATTTTAAAAATAAGAAAAAAATAGTCTTTATTGCATCATTTTTAATATTTTTAGGAGTTTATCTCATTTATTTATTAGCTTTTTATCCAGGACTTATTAGCCCTGATTCTATATCGGAGTTATCAATACCCTTTAATAATTTTGCAGTATTAAAAGACCATCATCCTTTTTTACATGTTTTATTTATATCAGCATTTTATGAATTAGGAATGTTCTTATTCCATAATATTAATGCGGCGGTGGCTTTAATATTATTGATTCAAATGACAATTATGAGTTTAGTTTTTGCTTACTTAATTACCTTTTTATATGAAAGAAAAATAAAAAATTATCTTCTTGTTATAGTAGGATTATTCTTTACCATATTACCTATGCATGGATTTTATAGTATAACAATGTGGAAAGATGTTTTATATGGTTGTTGTGTTTTACTTTTAACTATCGAGACCATTAAGTTGTTTGAAAAAGATAAGATTACTTTAAAAAATTCAATTTCATTTATAATTGTATCTTTGCTTAATATCTTTTTAAGAAATAATGCTATTTATGCTTATTTAATTTTAATCATTGCTAGTTTTATGGTTTTTAAAAAGAGTTATAAAAGTTTAATTTTAATATTTTTAATTGTTTTAAGTATTTATGGGATTATTAAGTACCCAGTATTTAATTATTTTAATGTAGAAAGAAGTGAATCTTCCGAATACATAGCAATTCCTTTACAACAAGTGGGAAGAATGGCCTTTAAAAATGTTAAATTTACGAAAAAAGAAGAAGAGACAATTAATAAACTAATCCCTCTTGAAGTAATGAAAGAAAGTTACAATCCTAGATCTGCTGATGGAATAAAATTTAATGAAAATTATCAAATAGAAGTATTTGATAAAAATAAATTAACTTACTTTAAATTATGGGCAACCTTAGTAGTTAAGCATCCAGCAGTGGCAGTTGAAAGTTATTTAACAAGTACAATTGGCTATTGGTATCCTAGTAATGTTATGTGGTCAGTTTATAATGCTATTTGTGAGAATGATTTAGGAATAAAAGAAGATTCTAAATTACCAGCAGTTAAAAATATTTTAAATGATATGGAAAATAGGGGATTCCCAATTCTTTCCATGAGTTGGAGTATTGGTTTATGTTTTTGGGCTTTGTTAGTTTTTGCTTATATTACCAAAAAAAGATATAATTTAAAATATTTATATTCATATGTTCCCGTTTTAGGAATTTGGATTACTATGATGCTAGCTAGTCCAGTAAGTGGGGAATTTAGATATGTTTATGGAGCTTTTTGTGCTTTACCTCTTTTAGTTCTTTACCCTTTTATAGTTAAGAATAAAAAATCTAAGCAATAAATCTAGTTAGCATATAAAGCCAAATAACGGCACTAGAAAATATGATGCTCATTAAATAATTATAATTACCAAATATTTTCTTTTTATTTGGGTGAGTTAAAAATATTATTAAGAATAAAATAGGTACAAAATATCTTCCTTGAATACCTCCTACGATATTATTTCCGACACTATAAAAGTTAGCGGTACATTGAATGTAGATAGCACTGCTAATTAAACCTATGATAGCAAGAGATATTAAAGCTATAAACCATTTTCCTAAATTATTAATTTCTAGTTTTTCATCATCATATATATAAGCTAAAATTACCACGATATTATAAAATAAGGAGAAAAGAGTGGGAATATTTAATTGGGTATGATACATCGTAGTGCCTACCAATAAACATTCAAAATAATGGAATCCTTCGATTACAAAAGTTCTAACTAAAATAATAACGTATTCAATTAAATTATGAAATATAAATTCTTTTTGTAAATTTGATTGAACATAGGCAATTTCAAATATATTATTAGTAGTATTCATCCATAATAAACTTACAAAAACAGAAAAAATAATTGTGAGTAAACAAAAGATATTTTTTTCTTTTAAACTATTTTTATATTTATCTTTGGAAATTAAAAATAATAAAAAGACAACGGGTAAATAAACTATTTTACATAAAGAAATGGTAATAGCTAGTATAAATAAAGATAATTCTTCTTTAAAAGTAATTTTATCTTTCTTTTTTATAATTGCAAATATTAAAGCAATCAATAATAAAAATATCGCATTAGTAAAGGCATCAGCCGAAAGAGTCGTAGCACATTGAAGCATATTAGGAGAAAGTAAAATTAGCATCACGACCATTTTACCTTTGGGAATAATTTTTAAAGCCATAAAACCAATCAAAGCATAAAACAATAAATTAAATAATCGTCCCATCATTCCTAAAGTATAAGGAGGAGCATTAAAAACTTTTCCTAAGGAAAAACCTAAGACTTGGGGAATATATTGAAGGGGAGAATAAAGAGCTGTGTTAGAGTAAGAATCAGTAAAATCATTTCCATATTTCATTACCTCATCAGTCATTTTAATACTCATCATATCTTTAATATGATGATATTTTATCATGGTATTATTACTTCCAGCAATTTGAAAAGTTTCTTTTAAAGAGGTTGGTAAAACACTTCCAACCTTATTACTATCTGTTGGAGTTATAAAGACTCCTTCACTAATTTCATAGATTCGATAATAATGATTATGCTCATCACTTCCCGTAAATAAAGGAGATAAGAAGATATAAACTATACCTAATAAAAGACAAGTAATTAAATAAATTCTGGGAATATTAAAATTATCTTTTAATTTAAATTTAATAAATATTAATATTAAGGATGTAATTAAAGATATACCTAAAAATATCATCAACATTAACTTTATATTAGAAACATTAGCTATTTTTAAATCATAAATATTTATGATAGCAAACATAAATAGTCCTATAATCTTGAATTTATCAGTTGTTAATAATAAAAACTCTCATAAATTCCCATAAACAAAGGGAAAAATGAGAGTTT
>CANQXB010000120.1 GCA_947627805.1 uncultured Bacilli bacterium | reverse complement strand
AAAAGAGGTGATAAAATGAATGGTAACTTTTATCAAAATCCCACTTTTCCTTCTAACAATAGTATGACTCCCACGGTTTTAGAAAGTCCTCCTGGGAATATTTCCTCTTCTTCTATTCTAACAATGGAACAAAGTTTTATTGAAAACATTTTAAGACTTAATAAAGGCAAAAGAGTCAATGCTTATGTTTCTTACCCTGACAGTAGTGAATGGCAAAATAAAATCTATACCGGTATAATTGAAGAAGCAGGAAAAGACCATCTAATTATAAGTGACCCTTCTAATGGTAATTGGTACTTAATTAGAATGATTTATTTAGATTATGTTGAATTCTTTGAAAAAATAAATTATTCGCATAATTATTCTGAAAAAAACTTTTAAAAAAAGAGGAGAAATCCTCTTTTTAACTATTACGATATTTAGTATTAAAATTTCGCATTAAAACAATAAGTGTACAAATAAAGACAATGGTATATAAAACTAAAAAAACTAAATTCCAAATCGTATATAAAGTATTATTAGTAGTTAAAACACTAATATAATCAAACCCAAGGTCTCTAACAAAATCAAAAGGAATTTTTAATAAAACTAATAAAAGAACCATAATTAAGATATCTCTTATCATTTTCCCTTTAACATCACTTTTTTTACTCTTAAATAAAGTTCCAAATTCTGTTATTGTTTCAATTAAATTGTTAAAAAAGCCTTTATTTAATTTATCATAATCAATGCCTCTTTTTAAGTATATTTCTTTAGCAATTTTTTTTATATCAGGATTATCATTAGCTAAAACTAAATCATAATTATTTATTTCTTTTGCTCTTTCTTCTTTTAATATATACCTAAGTTCATTATCTAACTTTTTAATATTTGTTTCTTTCATTTGTATCAACCCTTTATCATTTTTATTTCTTTATTTTATATTATTTTTTACCTAAAATAATAAGCCCTGCAAATCCTCCAATTAGTACTACAAATATACCTATTATTATAATGGCATCATAAGTATTTTCTTTAGCAATACTTTTTCTAATTGCTTCAATATCAATCTTTTCTTCTTTGGCAATATCACTTACAGTATCAGCATCTTCTTCACCACTATTTAATTCATCAATAGCATTTTTTAATTCCGTTGGGTCTTTAGGAAAACCAATATTATGATAATCTCCAATTACAATTAATGGAGTATATAATTTTTCTGTATCTTCATCATAATGTTCTAAAACTTTAAGCATTAATTTATAACCTTCTTCAGTTGCTACTTGTACATTTTTATCAAATACTTCAATTTCTACTAAATCAAATAAATCTTTATCATTTTTTAATAATCCATTAAAATAATCTAAAGCATTAATACAAGCAGAACAACCATCCCGCGAAAATAAATAAACTTTCGTATCTTTGGCTGCCTCAACTTTAGGTATTAATAATATTAATAATAAAACAGCCACTAAAGCTAAATAAATTTTCTTCATCAAACTACCTCCCATTTAATTATACCAAACTATTTCTCAAATGTCTTATACATTTTAACAATTCTTACTATTACTTCTTTATCATCAATATCAATTTTATTGGTACTTATTAAAGTAGCTAACCCATTAGCATATAACCACACATGCATAAATAATTCTTTAGCTTCTTCAAAAGTATAACCCCCTTTATTAACTAAGTTAATGATGGCTCCTTGATTCCATTTTTCATTTAAAACATCATCAATACTTTTCCATTTTAAATTATTTGATAAGAATAAACTAATAAATAAATTTTTATAATATTTAGCAAATTCTACATAAGCAACACATAAAGTTACTAAAGCTTTTTTGTTATCTACTCTACTAGTAATAAATTCATCATATTCCCGATATATTTCTTTGTAAATATCTTCTTTTATTTCATCCATATTATTATAAATTCGATATAATGGTTTCGTTGATATTTTCAATTCTTTAGCTAGGTCTCTAGCATTAATTGATTCCCAACCTTTTTTATTAACCATTACTACTGCTTTTTTAATAATTGCTTCTTTTTCCAACTTACAACTAGCAGGCATATTAACCCTCCCTCTATTAATAGTAACTTATGTTACCATTATATCTAATATCTAATCCTTTGTCAAATATTACCATTAAAAAAGAACACCTAATATTACCAATAGAAAAGAACACCTAAATAAGATGTTCATAATTATATATTAATTTTGAGGCATTACTCCAGATATTATAAATGGATGCTCTTTAGTACCTTCGCCAATTAAATTAACTCCGGATTGAAGATAAAATACAGGACGAACTGAATATGGTTCGGTCATAAGATAATATTGCAAAGTTCCATCTCCACTGCGTACAAAACATGCATTATAATACGGATTAGGCTTACCCCTAGTTAATGTCCATTCATAAGATGCTCCTTGAGTTAATGAGGAATTTGTACTCCAGCCATTTGTTATTAGTAGCCAATTGCTAGTTGATTCTACACCGGAATTTTTATAGTCTGTTCCATACATTAATCCTATTTTACTTGCTTCTGCGTGACTATTTTTCGGTTCTTCTTTTCCAATACTCGCTTGATCCTCATTATACCATTTATGACTGCTTATCATACTTTCCCAATAAGCACCATTTGAACTATCTACTATTGTTTGTAAAAAACCACTAGTATTTCCATTTGCAGTTGTGCCATTTAAATATTTTTTTATCGTGGAATCATCCCATTTGGTATCATTTGCGGTATTATTCCATTTTTGGCTGGTATTTGATGGAGTAGCTTTGATTAGTTTTAATTGATTAGCATATAAACCTATTGTTTCATCTTCAGTAGAAGTTATTCCTATTATGCGATACATATAAGTTTCTGGGGTTTTTAAACATTCACTTTCTATTGTTGTTCCAAAACATATATAATTATTTGTTACTGTATCTTTCGTTCCAACAAAGCGATACATTCCATCTATTACAGTTGTATGATTACTTCCCGCAAAGGTAGTCCCACCTTTTTTCTTTAACCAATCTAAAGCTGGTTCTCCTTTAGCAAAATATAATGTACAATAAGCTGTTTGTTTAGTTTTTATCGTTGCAATTTGCTTGGTTAAATCAAATGTTAAAACTTTCTCCCAATCTATTGTGGCTCCTTCACTATC
>CANQXB010000119.1 GCA_947627805.1 uncultured Bacilli bacterium | reverse complement strand
TGAATAGAAAAGGGTAAGCGGTGATGAGTCTTGTTTAGAGAATTTGATTACGACAATAAACCGATAGTAGATATAGTTAATGATATGATTATAGATGCTGTTAAAAGCGGTGGCTCAGATATCCACTTTGACCCAACTGAAAATGACTTAGTAGTAAGAATAAGAATTGATGGGGCTTTACTTGATTATGCGAAAGTTCCGGCCACGGTTAAAAAGAATTTAATTACCCGGATTAAAATTATTTCCGGAATGAATATTACGGAAACAAGACTTCCCCAAGATGGGGCCATTAAAGGTTTAATTGAGGACTTAAATGTCGACTTACGGGTCTCTTCTCTTCCAATTGTTGATGGGGAAAAAATTGTTATTCGTATTTTAGATTACCGGATGAGTTTAAATGGTTTAGAGTCTATTGGTTTATCTCAAGAAAACTATGATAAAATAAATGAACTTATTAAAAAACCTAATGGAATTATTATGGTTACTGGTGCTACTGGTAGTGGTAAATCAACAACCGTTTATTCAATGCTTCAAGTTTTAAATACCACCGAAAGAAATATTATTACAGTTGAAGACCCAGTTGAAATGAAAATTGAAGGGATTAACCAAGTCCAAGTTATGAGTGAAATTGGTCTTACTTTTAGTAATACTTTAAGAAGTATTTTAAGACAAGACCCCGATATTATAATGGTCGGCGAAATTAGAGATGATGAAACAGCAAGAATTGCAGTTAGAGCTTCAATTACTGGGCATTTAGTCTTATCAACTATTCACACTAATAACTCTTTAAATACCATTGAAAGACTTTTAGATATGGATGTGGAAAGATACCTTTTAGGAAGTGCTCTTTCCGGAATCATTTCCCAAAGATTAGTTAAAAAATTATGTCCTAAATGTAGGACTTCTCGGAAAACTAATCCTTATGAAAAAAACTTATTTAAAAAAGTTTTAGGAATGGATGTCGAAGAAATATATACACCAGTGGGTTGTAATGAATGTATTAATGGTTATAAAGGAAGAACCGCTATTCATGAAGTTCTGGAAATAAATCAAGATATTAGAGATGCCATTGTTAATAATTTACGCAAAGAAGAATTAAGAACTTTAGTCTATGGCAAGGGCGATAATACTTTAATTAAAGATGGTTTAACTAAAGTTATGGAAGGCATTACTTCTATGGATGAAATCTTAAGAGTAATTGATGTTAATGATGACTTTGGTAAAGATGAAAAAGAATTAAAAGATGCCGTTATTGGCAAAAATAATAATTTAGAAGAAATTAAAGAAGAAGTAAAAGAAGAAAAAAAGAAGGATCTTCCTCCTTTAAATAATCCTTTTCAAAAAAGTAATATTGAAACATTATAAAGCCTTTAAGGCTTTTTTTCTAATTCTTCTAATTGCTTTTTTAAAATTTGATTAACTTTAATATTAATATCATTATTATTTATATTACTTTTTATTATTTCCAATTTTATATTTTTTTCTTCTTTTAAACGATTTAAAAGAGTTAAACAAGATGCTGGAACAATTATTACTATTTCTTGAGCATTAATAGAATAAATAATTGTATTTGATAATAAGATACCTTTTATTTCTTGGGTATTAACTTTTAAGTTAATACTCTCGCCAATTTTAAATGTTTCTTTATGCGCTATTTTATCATTCTCTAAATTAAATATTCGATAATCTTTGGAAAAATTTCTTTTATGATTAAAATTATTATAGATAATAATTCCCAATACGATAATTATCATAGTTGTAATCAAAATAATTATTTTCTTTTTCATATTCTAAATTCCTATATTTATTTTAAAGATTGTTCTAACTTAGAATGAAATTCGTCTATTTTTTCTTGAGCATTATCACAACTTGAACTTATACAAATAATCTTTTTATTTTTATAATATAAAAAATGTAAATCAGTTTTAAAAGATTGATATTCTAATCTTCCTTTTTCCAAATAAAGATCCCATCTTTCAAGCATTTCTTTTCCATTATCAATTATTAATTTTAAAGTTTTTAATTCATTATTAAAATAGATGTTTTCGGTTATATCATTTTCCTTTATAGTATATTCATAATTAATATCTTGATATTTATATTTGGCTTTTATCTTTTCTATTAGTTTTTTATCTTGATCATCTAATGTTTGGGGTTTAGAATTTTTAGCATTTATTTCGGAACTTTTAATATTAAATAAATTATCATTTACATAATCTTCCTTAAGTGTTAATTTAATTGTTTCTTCATTATCAGTATATCTTATTGTTAAATATAAATTATTTATAATATCATTAATTTTTTTCTTATTTAAATATTCATTATAGCCAATATTTTCACTAAAGAAAAGACTGTTATTAGTGGTATATACTACTCGATGCTCTTCTCCATTTTCTTTATAAAATAATTTTAAAAACTTGATATCTTGACCCGTGTTATTTAAATCATTAATTCCTCCTAGAGTAAAATAATATTTATCTTTAGTTGCTACAAAAATACCATTTGTTATAGTAGTATTTTCTCCTATACCTTCAATAGTATAAACTTTAACACTTCGATATGATATAAAAAAATAATAAAGTAAAAATAAAATAATAATAAGAAAAATAAATAGCATTAAATATCTTATAGTTCTTCGACTTTTATTTCTTTCTTCATATAATTTTAAAGATATCTTATTTATTTCTAATTCATTACTTTTATTTATTTTTTCCCCACTTAATATTTCATTTATAGATACTTTAAATATTTCACTTAATCTAATTAATGTTTGAGCATCAGGTATAGATATACCTCTTTCCCATTTCGATATTGCTTGTCTACTTATGGGAATTTTATCAGCTAACTCTTCTTGCGTCATATTGTTCTTTTCTCTTAAATTTTTAATAAATTTACTTATTCTATCTTGATTCATTGTCCACCTCTTATATTAAACTTTTTTCTTTCTTAATAAAAATAATACAATATAATTTATCTTATTTAAAGAAACTATTAGTTTCTCTATATAAAAATATTAATTAAAAAAAGACTATTTAAAATAGTCACTGATTATTAATAAAAATAAATTTTTATTTTATTAAATTGTTTTTAATCTTGTTCATAAAATAATATTCCCTCTTCCATATAATGAGCAGCTTTTTTCTTTAAATTCTTAGGAATAGTTAAACCAT
>CANQXB010000118.1 GCA_947627805.1 uncultured Bacilli bacterium | reverse complement strand
TAATAATTACTAAAGATAGAATTATTTATTATATAAGTTAAAACAAGCGAACAAGTAGAATTTTCTATTTGTTTTTTTACCATCGCAGTTTACAACTTTTTAACAATGAAAAACAAGAAAATTTGACTCTGGGGGGGTATTATATAATAAAAGTATCAATAGATAGAAGATAAAATAATTGTTAAGTTATTAACAAAAAGGAGAGTAGAATTTTATGAATGAGAAAGAAAAAAGAAAAATCTTAATTAGTAGTATAATCATTATTATTACTTTAATATTAGTAGTAGTAGGAACAACATATGCCTTCTTTAGTTTACAAATAGAAGGAGAAGAAACAACAACTAATGTTGAAATAACAACAGGAGAACAAAATGAAATAACTTTAAGTGGCGGAATAACAAATTACCATATTAATCTAGATGTCAGCGATATGACAGAAGATAAAATATGGACACCTTATTATGGAACAACCGATAGCAGTAAGAAATATGAAACAGAATGGGATTTAGCACTTCAAGATATAGGAACCTTAACAAAAAAAGGAACATTAACAGAGAAATATATATGTAGTGCTGACATAAATATAAATTTAGATGGAGACATGAAAGATTTTCTTCAAGCCAATGATTTAGTATTAGTAGTAAAACAAGGAAGTACAAGTAATACCTATGATTTATCTAATGTAAGTACTAAAAATACATTCAAATTCAAATTAGATAATGATAATATAAATCCCATCCAAGCTTATTTAAAATTTACCAATCAAAATTCAGATCAAAGTGATTTAGCAGGAAAAGAATTAAATATAAATATTAATATCGATGACTTTGCATGTAAGATAAGTGTTGGGAAAGAACCACTAGAAATGTTAAGAGAACATGCAACAGGAGGAGAAGAAGCCGTAACATTTACAGAAGAAGATGTAGATGGAATGTATCGATATAAAGGAACAACTACTCAAGTAACAAATAATTATATATGCTTTGGAACAGATGATACCGAAACATGTACAACTACACCAGAAACATATATGTATCGAATAATAGGAATAACAGATAAAGAAGATAATACAATCAATTTACCAGCCAATTCCTTAAAAATAATCAAAGCCACCCCATCAAGCGAAACACAACAGTGGAATAGTTTATATAAACAAGAAGATTGTGTGGTTGATGGAATTGATAAATGTAAATGGGATGATTCAGATATGAAAACCTATTTAAATGGAACATTTTATGATAGTATAAAAGATGCTAAACCAAACGGAACATATTGGGATTCGATAATATTAAGTCATAGTTGGTATAATGCTGACTACACAAGTGTCCCAGAATCAGAACCAACAACGTCACATACAACTGCAAGTAAAATAGGGTTAATGTATGCCACAGATTATAAAAACTCTGGAGACCAAGACACTAATAATTGGTTATTTATAGAGAACAGATGGAATAGGAGTGCACCAGTAATTGGAAATGCCCTTATGGAATGGACCATGAGTAGGTGTGACAATGGCAGAGGAAGGTTCTATGCATGGTATGCGGGAAATGACGAGGACGGAATTTCCGCCCACGCTGTGTCCGGGATACTTGCGGTTCGCCCTGTCTTCTATATATCACCAATTATAGCTTTAACTGGAGAAGGAAGTACAACTAATCCATTTATAATACATACAACTTAAAAAAGGCAAATTAATGCCTTTTTTTGATAAATAATTCATTCATTCTTTTTATTAACTCCAAACATACCACCTAATAGAGAAGTAAGAAGTAAGATAACATAATAAATAATAGTAGATAAACTAATTGTACTATCAAATAGTATTAATTTAATTAAATACATGAATATTATAAATATTAAGCCTAAAATAAGGCCTTCAATTAAACCTTTCTTTTGCTTTTTATAAGCATTAAAGTAAGATAATATAAAGAAGAGAATAATATTTAAAATAAACATAATAATAGTAGTAATACCACTATTTAAACCAATTAAATTTAAAAGAGAAGTAATAAATGTAATCATTAATTCGACAATTAAGAAAATAGCTATAAATTTTAAATAATTAAATAATCTAGACATATAAATCACCTACTAAATTATAATAAAGTGATTAAAAATATATGAATATAACCATAATAATATTGGTGATAGTATGGAATTATTACAAGTTATCTTTAGAACGACTTTCTTTTACTTTTTTGTCCTTTTATGTTTTAGATTAATGGGTAAAAGAGAAATAGGACAATTAGGAGTAATTGATTTAATTGTTTCCATCTTAATTGCGGAATTAATAGCTATATCAATTGAAAATATTAAAGATAGTATCTTTTTAACCATTATTCCGATTGCTTTACTCGTCATATTAGAAATAGGACTAGCTTATATATCTATTAAATCAAGAACGATAAGAACATTTTTTGATGGTAAACCTTCTTTAATTATTTGTAATGGGAAAATTAATTATCATGAAATGATTAAACAAAGATATAGTATGGACAATTTACTTTTATCATTAAGGCAAAATGAAATAAAAGATATTGATGAAGTAGAATATGCTTTTTTAGAGCCCAATGGGAAATTATCAATCTTTAAATATAATTTTTTAAAAACTCCATCGCCTTACCCTATGCCTTTAATATTAGATGGCAGTGTGCAAAAGAAAGCTTTAAAATATATTAAAAAGAATATGACTTGGTTAGAATATGTTTTAAATTCTAAAGGATTAGAAATAAAAGATATTTTCTATTGTTTTTATAAAAAGAAAAAACTCTATATCATAAAAAAGGCAGATTTGAAATAGAAAACAATTTTTGGTTGACAAATAAGTGTTAAGTTATATATAATTATATTGTAAATGATAGAAGGTAGTGGGTGTAATGGACAAGTTAAATGATTTATTACAAGAATTAGGGGTTTCAAAAGTAAGACTTTCTAAATATTTAGGAGTGTCTAGACAAATGGTTTATAACTATTTAGTTTTAGATAGTTTAGACAAATGGCCTAAAGAAAAGAAAATTTTACTTTTACAACTTTTAGATTTAAAAGAAGGAACTAAAGAAGAATTAGAAAATGTTAAAGTTGATACCGAATATTTAATGAATGTGGAAAAAAGACTTAACATTGGCGTTAAAAGTGGTAGTGATTTAGATAGTTTTTTAGATTTAAAAGGACTTGATAAAGAGAGTAGAATTCTTTTAAATGATATAGCTTTTCTTTTAAAAGAAAAATTAGA
>CANQXB010000117.1 GCA_947627805.1 uncultured Bacilli bacterium | reverse complement strand
TCTTATGAAGTAATGTTTAAATTAGGTTGGTATACTTTAGAAGAAGTACCTAGTACTAAAGTTGAAACATTACAAAAGAATTTACAATCCCAATTAGATGATTTAGATAATTAATTATAACTATTTCTTAGAATGTTAATTCTAATTGAAATAGTTTTTTATTTTTAAAAACTCGATTTCTCGAGTTCTTAAGCATTATTTTTAGTTGTTATTATGAATGGATCAGAGGCAGTTCCTTGACCTGTTAAATTAACTCCGGACTGAAGATAAAAGACAGGGCGAACAGCATATGTATTGTCCAAAGTGCTGGCGTCGTTCAAGTTGCCGTAATCGCTGTTCACATACCACGCACGGTAATAGATGCCGAAAAGGCCAAACCTACTTAAGGTCCATTCATTAAGGGCATTCCCACTTAATGAGGAATTTGTACTCCATCCGTTTTTTATAAATAACCAGTTATTTATGTTTTGATCTCCGGAATTTTTATAATCTGTGGCATACATTAAGCCTATCTTACTTGCAGTTGTATGGGATGTTGTTGGTTCTGTTGCTGGAACACTTCTATAGTCAGCATTATACCAACTGTGACTTAATATTATGGAATCCCAATATGCTCCATTTGGTTGGGCACTTGTTATACTATTATAAAATGTTGTATTTAAATATGCTTTCATTGCGGATGAATCCCATTTAACATCACTTGTATAAATATCATGCCAAACTTGTGATTCGCTTGATGGAGTAGCTTTGATTATCTTTAATGAATTTGATGGTATACCTAATGTATCATCTTTTGTTGATGTTATTCCAATAATTCTATACATATATGTTTTTGGTGTAGCTAAACATTCTTCTTTATCTGTTGTTCCGAAACAGATATAATTGTTTGTTACTGCACTAGCTGTTCCTTTATATCGATACATTCCATCAACAGCAGTTTTGTTCCCACTGGCAAAAGTAGTCCCTCCAGTGTTTTGTAATTTATTTAAAGCTGGTTCCCCTTTAGCAAAGTATAAAGTACAATAAATACTACTTTTTGTGTTTATCTCCGCAGTATAATTACTTAAATCAAATTGTAATATGTCTGTATAGTCTATTTCGGCTCCATCACTATCAGTACATTCCGCTCCCACAAAACCATGAGTACTTGGATCTGGCCATGACTCTCTATTATCTGCTTCATGCCATTCATCACCCTCGGTATCTTGAACCATTATTGCTATCGTTTTATCTTTCTTTAAATCTATTGTTTTAACATTTTCTAATATAGTTTCTTTACTTGGTTTAAATAATCCATATAATGATATTCCTTCTATAATTGTTAAAATTAATACTATACTTAATAACATTATCTTCTTTTTCATCTTTCCTTTACTCCTTTAACTTTTACTAAAATAAGCATAACAAGTATCTGGTCCTTTAGTTATTACCTTAAAACCATTGGAATCATATGTAAATGTAGCCTTTTTATTTTTACATTCTTTAGCAACTAATGTATAATTGCTTTCTACTTGATTTACTAATTTATAAGTCTTCTTATTATATGTTCTATCGCCATTTGGATCTTCTAAATAAGCATATATTACAACATCTGATAACTTATCTCTATCATAATAAATACGGCATACTACTTGGGTTGGCTTTGTTTCACTATATTTTATATGAACCATTCCATCTTCTGTTATATTATAATCACTATAAGTTGCTTCTTTGCCTTTCGCTGGGTAACAATTTGAAGCACTTTCATTTACTTTATAACCACTGACTGGAATATATTTACTTATCATATATTTATCGGGATTATCAGGCATTTGGGTATAGAATATTATATTAACATCAGTATTTTTATCTATTGGTCCTTGTTTAACACTTTCTCCATCTCCGGTAAAATCTCCTACTTTAGTATTAAATATGGGAATCGGATTAGTCGCACTATTATAAAAAGCATGGGTATCTTTTATAGAAAGTACTGCTAAAGTTATCAACACTAAAAAAGAAAGAATTATTATTAATGAATAAATTTTTTTATTTTCTAATGCTTTTATTTTATTAATCATTTCTTTCTTCCCTTCTAGTAGATTATTAATAATTTTAAATAGAAAAATCTCACAAATGAATTATTTTACTTAAATATATTTTAATTCATTTATGAGACTTAGTCAATATTATTTTTTAATTGTGATAAATTTTATATGATAATTATGAATAGATTAAAAGAATTAAGAAATGAGAAAAAATTAAGTCAAGAAGAAATGGCTAATATAGTTAATATGAGTCAAACTGGCTATTCGCAATATGAAAGAGATGTTCGAAATATTTCTATTGAAACTTTAAAAATGTTTTCAGCTTTTTTTAATGTTTCCATAGATTATATCTTAGGATTAACCGATATAAAAAAGCCTTATAAGAAATCAAGCATTATTAATACAAATCCTATTCATCGCTTAAAAGAAATAAGAGAAGATAAAGATTTATTACAAGAACAAATAGCCAAAATATTAAATATGAGTAAAAAAGGATATTCACATTATGAAACTAATTATTGTGAAATTCCTATTAAAAAATTAATTATTTTAGCCAAATTTTATAATACTAGTACTGATTATTTACTTTATCAAACTGATGAAAGAAAAATAAATAAAAATTAAATTAAAAACTTAGGATTTTTTCCTAAGTTTATTTATTAATATTTAATATCTTTTAATAAAGTATCGATATTATTTTTATATTCATTTGTGCCCGCAATGAAAATTAAAGTATTTTTAACTCGTGATATAACAATATATTCATCAGTAGAAACAGCAACTGTTTTTGTAAACACGGCTCCTTTAGTTTCTTGATTATTAGAGTCCGTTGTTATATAATCCACAATACTATCTTTATATTTTTCATAAACTTTTTTAGCATCTACTTCATTTTCAAATTCATAATATTCAATTTTAAAAGGAACATCACTTTTAGAAGCTACTAAATAAGTATCCGTTTCATATTTAGCTTCTTCTTTATCACTTATAGTATATCCTAACTCTTTAAAATGTTTACTAAATTCATCTTTATCGACAACATTATAAAACATACAACCAGTAGTAATAATACATACCAAAACAATTATAACTATTCCTAATATAATACTTTTATTTTTCATTTTCTATTTCTCCTCTATGTTTATTATAAAACAAATTCATTATTTCTTCAAACTCATTTTGATTATCTAATTTAACAACAACTTCTTTATTA
>CANQXB010000116.1 GCA_947627805.1 uncultured Bacilli bacterium | reverse complement strand
ATGATTTCTTCTTTTAAATCTTCTAAAGAAGATTTTTCTCTAGAAGCATTACGATAAATTACATGATAACCAAGTTCTGTAGTAATAACTTCTTTACTATATTCGCCATTTTTAAGTTTATAAGCTGCATTTAATAATTCATCATATTCTTTACTTAGCTCATTATAATTAATATAACCTAAATTACCATCATCTTCTTTAGTAGCTTCATCATCAGAATATTCTTTAACTAAGCTTTTAAATGTTTCTAATTTATTATCAGCTTCATCAAGTTTTTTAATAACTTCTTTAGCTTTATCTTTCGCTTTGTTTTCAGCTTCTTTCTTTTCATCAGAAGTCATACTATCAGTAGCATCAGAAGTAATTAAAATATGATAAATTTCCACATCTTCTTTAGCTTTTTCATTATAATAATCTTCAATTTCTTTATCAGTAACTAAACTCTTAGCATATTCTTCTAAAGCATGAGATTGCATGAAACTTAAATAGATATATTCTTTATAAGCATCAATTGTGGAGTAATTAGTATTGTTTCTTAAATCATTTAAGAAATCTTCTTCACTTCCATAAGCATTAATATAAGCTTCAATGTAATTTTCGGCATTTTCTTTGGCTTCTTCAATATAATCATCATATTCTTTTTCCAAGATATAAGTATCAATTAATTTTAAAGTAGCTTCTAAACCAAAATTATTTTTTAATTCCGTATATAATTCTTCAGCACTTATTTTGTGTTCTTCTTTTCCTTTCGTAAATGTTACAACTGCTTCTTCACCATTTTGTAAAGTAGGGATTTTACCACAACCACAAAGGGTAAGAAGACAAATCAAACTTAATAATAAAAATTTTTTCATCATTTTCTTCCTTTCATAATATTTATTATACACTTATAAATGTAAATTTACAATAAATTAAGCACTCACACTTTAGGATATTTCCCATAAATTATAATGAATAGACATAAAGGAGGAGTGAATTATGAACTGTGGAAATAACGGAATTGGCGCTGCTATTATTTTAGTATTATTTATTCTACTTATTATAATCGTAGGAGCTTATATTTAAAGGAGGTAATTTATGGCTTGTTCAAATAGTGGTTCTTGTAACCAAAATAACAATAATACAAATAATGCTTACAACTACTTTTTTATAGTAATCGTACTTTATATATTACTTGCTATAATTATTGGTGGAAGTTTCATTTTTTAAAGAAGGGCTTTGGCTCTTTTTTTATTATGTCAAAAATTGAGAAGTTTTGACAAGGTTTGTCGAAAGTGTTGCCAAGTAAAAATATAAGTATATAATAACGACTTAACGCAGAAGAAAACGCGTTCCAAAACATTTCATTTTTTTTCTAATCTTTCCTTCCTAGGGGGTTGAGGTATAGAAAGGATGAGTGAGGCTTATGAAGATAAAAACTTTGAATAAAGTCTTAATCTTTATTGTTTTTATTCTTTTGTTCCTTCTGGTTATAAAAGAAATAAAAACACTACCATAAAGGTAGTAAGCATATAAGGAACGCTATTCTCCTGCGTTTCTTAATATTAGTATATCCTATTTTTATATGTTTTACAACAAAATTTTTTTAAAATCTTGACTCCGGGGGGGGTATTATATAATAAAAGTATCAATAGATAGAAGATAATATAATAGTTAAGTTATTAACAGATAGGAGTCAAAATTGTATGAATGGAGAAGAAAGAAAAATATTAATAAGTAGTATATTAATAATTATTACTTTAATATTAGTAGTTGTAGGAACAACTTATGCCTTCTTTAGTTTACAAATACAAAATAGTTCAGAACCAACTAATATTGAAATAACAACAGGAGAACAAAATGAAATAACTTTAAGTGGAGGAATAACAGGTTATCATATTAATTTAGATGTCAGTGATATGACAAAAGATAAAATAGGTACTCCTTACTATGGAACAGTAAGTGGGGAAAAATATGAATTAACAGAAGAAGCAGGAACCCAAGATATAGGGACTTTAACAAAAACTGGAACCTTAACTGAGAAATATAGTTGTAGTGTTGGTATAAATATTACATTAGATGGAGATATGAAAGATGAATTACAAGCCAATGATTTAGTGTTAGTAGTAAAACAAGGAAGTACAAGTAGTACCTATGATTTATCAGAAGAAACAACCAAATATACATTTAGATTCAAATTAGATAATGATAATATAAATCCAATTCAAGCTTATTTAAAATTTACCAATCAAGAAAGTGACCAAAGTGACTTAGCAGGAACCAGTTTAAATATAAGTATCAACATTGATAGTTTTGCTTGTTCAATAAGTGTTGGAAAAGAACCATTAGAAATGTTAAGAGAACATGCAGTTGGTGGTGAAGAAACAACAACATTTACCGAAGAAGATGTTGATGGAATGTATCGATATAAAGGAGCATCTAGTGCAGTAACAAATAATTATATCTGTTTTGGAACAACAGATAAAGACGAATGTTTAGCTACACCAAAAACATATATGTATCGAATAATAGGAATAACAGATAAAGAAGATAATACAATTAATCTACCATCTAATTCATTAAAATTAATTAAAGCAACTCCGTCAAGCGAGTCACAATTATGGCATAGTGCTCCAAGCAATATTAAATGGGATTCCTCCGCAATGAAAAGTTATTTAAACACTACATTTTATAATAGTATAAAGGATGCCAAACCAAATGGAGCATATTGGGATTCAATAATATTAAATCACAGTTGGTACAGTGCCGATCAACCGGATTTCCCATTTAAATTAACAGAAGAGCCAAAAACATCACATACAACAGAAAGTAAAATCAGTTTAATGTATGCCACAGACTATATGAATGCAGGAACAGCAAATACAAGTAACTGGTTACATATAAAAAATGGCTGGAGTACAAATTCTACATTAGGCGATAATGCTTTTGAATGGACAATGAGTAGGTTTACTTACTTAGAGAGTACCACACATTGGTATGCGTGGGATGTTTCTACGGATGATGGCTCGCTAAAAGCCAACAGTTTAGATGTTCCACGTATTGTTCGCCCTGTCTTCTATGTGTCTCCGATTATTACTTTAACTGGTGAAGGTAATGCTGAAAATCCATTTATAATTCATTATTGATAATAAATAAAGGTATTGAAATAGATACCTTTTTTAATGGATTTAAAAGAGTTTTAAAATAAAATTTCATTTTTTCTTATTAATATTCCTTTTCATATTGACATTAAAAATTAAAAATAATAAAATAAAATTTAATTTCTGGGAAAAGGTGGTAT
>CANQXB010000115.1 GCA_947627805.1 uncultured Bacilli bacterium | reverse complement strand
TAAGTAATGCGGAATATAGTTTTTATGTTCAAGAGTTAATTAATAAATTTAAATAAAATAAATATATTTAAATAGGTGATATAAGTGTCTGTGATAATATCTTTATTCTTAATTGGTATATCTTTATCTATGGACACTTTTTCAATTAGTTTATCTATTGGTTCTTTTAATATAAGTAAAAGAAAAATATTATTATTTAGTTTAATGGTGGGTATAATGCATTTCTTTATGCCTATATTGGGTAATATTTTAGGAGAAAAAATAGTAACCTTTTTAAATATTAATGTTAATTTTTTACTCGGAATCATTCTTTTATTAATTGGTATAGAAATGCTTATTAGTTTATTTAACAAAGAAGAAAAAATATTTGATTTAAGTTTAATTAACATGTTTTTAATTAGTATTTCGGTTAGTTTAGATAGTTTTTCCACTGGTCTTGGTTTAAGTGCAATTACAAGTAATATCATATTATCGGGAGTTATTTTTAGTACCTGTGCTGGTCTTTTTACCTATTTAGGTTTATTAATTGGAAAATATAGCAGTAAAGTTTTGGGAATTTATGGTAATATTTTTGGTATAATTCTGTTATTTATTTTAGGAATATTACATCTTTTTGCATAAAAAATTAAATTAATAATCAATATGTATTTAGGTGATATTATGCATAGATACATATCTAAAAGAACATTTATAATTATTAATATTATCTTATTTATAATGGAAATAAGTTTAGTTTATATAATTATTAATTCTTTATTAACTAAAGATATTTTAAGTCCTTATAAATTATCTTTTTATGAATATTTAAAACAAACATTATTAATCTAAAAAATAATTGACAAATACATCTAAATTTTATTGACAAAAGCCAATAAAAAAAGTATGATAATCTTAGGAAAAACCGAAGACTTCGGTTTATTAAATAAACAAATATGAACAAGAAATTATTTGTTTTTATTTACTCACAAAAACTTACGATTATTCATAAATAATAGTAAGAGCCTATGTTTATAAAAGAAGGTGTGTTTTTGGAAAGAATAGTTATAGAGGGAAAGAATCCTTTAAAAGGAACAATTACTATTGGTGGCGCTAAAAACAGTGCGGTTGCTTTAATACCTGCAGCTTTACTTGCCGATGGAGTTAGTACCATAAAAAATGTTCCCAATATTACCGATAGAGATGCTTTATTTGATATTGTTAGATTACTTAATTGTGATATAGAACAAGATAATAAGACAATTAAAATTGATACTACTAATTTAAAAAATGTTTTAATAAGTCAAGAATTAAGTGTTAAACTTCGAGCATCTTATTATTTTATGGGTATTTTACTTAGTAAGTATAAACATGTCGAAATATATTTTCCTGGAGGTTGTAATATTGGAAGTAGACCGATTGATTTACATTTAAAAGGATTTAAGGCTATGGGGGCCAAAGTAACTAAAAGAGGTCACAAATATATTTTAAATGCTGATGAATTAAAAGGAGCGGAAATAAATTTAGATTTTGCCTCTGTGGGAGCGACGATAAACATTATGTTTGCGGCTACTCTTGCCAAAGGAACAACTATTATTAAGAATGCTGCTAAAGAAGTGGAAATTATTAATATTATGGATTTCTTAAATAAAATGGGAGCTGATATTAAAGGAGCCGGTACAGATACTATTACTATAAATGGAGTTGAAAAACTTCATGGGACGGAAATAGATGTTATTCCAGACAGAATTGAAGCAGGTACTTATATTTTAATGGGGGCTTTACTAGGAGATAATTTATGTGTGGAAGGAATTATTCCAGAACATAACAAAGCCTTACTTGATAAATTAAAAGAAATGGGAGTTTGTTATCAAATAAATGAACATTCTATTATTATTAACAAATGTGAACATTTAAAACCAGTTGATGTTACTACTTTAGTTTATCCCGGTTTTCCTACTGATTTAGGCCAACCAATGAGTGTTTTACTTACGCAAGCTGAAGGGGTAAGTCATATGGAAGAAACTATTTGGGAAAATAGAATAGGACATTACCCTTATTTACAAAAAATGGGGGCTAATATTAAATTAGAGGGTTTAAAAGCTGAGATTAAAGGAAAAAGTAATTTAAAAGGTACCGAAATAAATGCGACAGATTTAAGAGGAGGAGCAGCTTTAATCTTAGCCGGTTTAATTGCCGAAGGAACAACAATGATTTATGATATTGATTATATCTTAAGAGGGTATGAAAATATAATTCATAAATTAAGCAGTGTTGGTGCTAAAATAGAATTAGAAAAAATATAATGTAGTATAATCTACATTTTATTTTGGGGGTATTTTGGTTGCGGCGAAAATATAAATTAATCATCATTATCTTTTTAAGTATTGTTTTAGCTTATTTTATTTATTTTTTTAATAAAGATGAAAAACTAAATATTGTTTCTTTAGGAGATGGTATATCAAGTGGCGAAACTTTTTATAATATTGATGGTATAAGTTATAATAATTATTTAAAAGAATATTTTGAAGGAAAAAATATTTTAAAATCCTATAATAGTAATTTTAGTTATAAAAATTATAAAATAGAGGAAATGCTTAAAGATTTAAATAATAATATTATTGATAAAAATAGTGATTTGACAATTAAACAAATTCTTCATAAAGCTAATTTAATAATTATAAATATTGGAGAAGAAGAATTAGTTAAAATGGCCATGACTAATGATTTAACTAAAGAAGAATTAGAAAAATTTTTAAATAGTTATGAAATGTTAATTCAAGAAATAAAAAAAGTTAGTGAGGCTAAAATAGTACTTATTGGTTTTTATGAAAATAAATATTTAAATAAAAGTAATGTTATAATTTTAAATTCTGAAATAAGTAATATGGCTCTTAAATATAATTTAATATTTATAAATGTTATTGATTTAATGCTCAATAAAGAGTATTTTGCTAATGAAGATAGTTTTTATTATAATTATTTAGGTCATAAAGAACTAGCTGAAGTTATTATTCATTCAATTTAAGTTGTTAATCATTACCATTTATGTTAAGATATTAAACATGGGTGGTTTTATGGAAAGTATAAATTTTAAAGACAGAGTTATTGCTAACATTTTATTTGTAAGTATCTTATTAGGGGTAGCATCATTCAGTATTAATGAGGCTAAAATTTTACCAAGTGAGATAAAATTAGAAGAACTAGAAGATGAAAATATAGAAAAAGATAAGGAAAATTTAAGAAAAAGTCAAATTCTTTCTCGGAAAAGAATTAGACAACCTCAAAAAGAAATTAAGGAAGAGT
>CANQXB010000114.1 GCA_947627805.1 uncultured Bacilli bacterium | reverse complement strand
TTAGGGAATAATCTTTTAGCTGATACTTTACAAGCTAGTTTAAATAAATCATAGTTAGGGTCTTCTTTATTATAGCTAACCCCTTCTTTAAGTTTAAAAATCGAAATTGGGAAAATTGGCGTTTCACCATGTCCTAAACCTTCATCAGTGGCGAGTAAGAAATTTTTGATAACCATTCTTCCTTCTGATGATGTATCAGTTCCAAAGTTTACTGATGAGAATGGTACTTGAGCTCCCGCTCTTGAATGCATCGTATTTAAATTATGAATGAAAGCTTCCATGGCTTGAAAAGTAATTCGGTCCGTTTTAGCTAAAGCTTTTTCATAACTTTTAACAAATAATTCTTCTAATCTTTCACTAGTTATAAAATCTTTAAATACTTCTTTAGCATCAATGGAAATAGTATCTAAATTATTAATAACTTCAACTACTTTATCAAAATCAATATTTCCTAAAAAGCCTTCTAAATCTAAATAATCATAAGTCATTTGTTTTAATTGTTTTCTAAAAGTCTTTTTAACTCCTGGAGCCATATAGTAATCAAACATAGGAATACTTTGCCCACCATGTTGGTCGTTTTGATTAGCTTGAATACAAATGGCTGCTAAAGCAGTATAACTCATAATATCATTAGGAGTTCTTAAAAAACCATGTCCTGTTGTAAAACCATTTTTAAATAATTTATCTAAATCGATTTGGTTACAAGTAGTTGTCCCCATAGCCCAGAAATCTAAATCATGAATATGAATAGCTCCTTCATCATGAGCTCTCGCATATTTAGCATCCATTAAATAAGCTTTCGCAAATTCTTTAGAAACTGTTGAACCAAAATGCAGCATTGTTCCCATTGGCCCATCGCCATCAACATTGGCATTTTCTCTTTTTAAATTTTCTTCTTTACTACTTTTAAGTCCTAAAGATTCAATTGCTTTAACAAATTTATGTTGTTGTTTTACGGCAAACACTTCCCTTGAAGCAGCTCTTCTTTCCCTGTATTCAGAAAAAGATTTATAAACTTCTTCGTCTGTTTTTTTAAGTTCTTTTTCAATTATATCTTGAATTTCTTCAATGCCAATTGTTTTTCTTTCTTCATATTCTTTTTCAATATATTTTAAAACTTTTTCTTTAACTTTATTAACTATTTTTTCATCATAGTCATCATAAACACTATCGTAACCTTTTTTGATAGCTAAAGCTATTTTAGCCTCATTAAAAGGCACTCTTTGGCCACTTCTTTTAACGACAATTAAGTCGTTACCTACTACTTCTTTTATCATTTTTTACCTCTCCCATTTACAATACTATTATACGCATATGAGATTACCTTTAGCAATGTTTTTTTTGCAAAAAAATTAAGTTTTGTAAATCGAACATTTTAAATTTTTTAAAAATTTTTTCAAAAAAAACATTTTTTATTAGATTCTACCTAGCATTTATTTTTTTTAAATTTTTTAAAATTTTTTTGTTCGTTTGACAAATGAATTTTTGTCAAAATCAGTAAACGATTTTTTTAATGATTTTATTGCCTTATATTTTAGAAAATATTATAATATATTTATAAAGGAAGAGGTGTCTATGTACAAAGATAAAACGATTCATTTTATTGGCATTGGAGGCATATCAATGAGTGGAATTGCCGAAATAATGCATACTTTTGGTTCGCATATTACCGGTTCTGATATGCAATATTCTAATATTATAAAATCCTTAGAAGAAAAAGGAATGAAAATTACTATTGGAACTGATGCTCACAATATTGACAAAGCTGATATAGTTGTTTATACGGCTGCGATAAGTGAAGATAATGAAGAATTAAAAAGAGCAAGAGAACTTAATAAACCAACCTTTGAAAGAGCGGAATTTCTTGGCGAACTTACTAAAGAATATAAACATGTTTTATGTATATCAGGAACTCATGGGAAAAGTACCACAACCGGAATGATTTCTTCTGTCTTTTTAGAAACTGAGTTACCCACTACTATTCAAATTGGAGCTATTCTTCCGAAAATTAATGCCAACTTTTATGTAGGAGGCAAGGATTACTTTATAATGGAAGCTTGTGAATACAAAGATAGCTTTTTATCTTTTCATCCCACAAGTGCTATTATTTTAAATATTGATGATGACCATTTAGATTATTTTAAAAATTTAGATAATATTAAAGCTTCATTTACCAAATATGCTCATCTTTTACCTCAAGATGGTAATCTCATTCTTAATATGGATGATGAAAATACAATGAGTTTAGAACTTCCTAAGGTTAATGTTTATACTTATGGTATCGATAGTGATGCCGATTTAAAAGCGCAAAATATTACTTTTGATGAATTAGGACATCCTACATTTGATATTTATTATAAAAAAGAATTTTATATTTCCTTACATTTAAATGTTTTAGGAAAACATAACATTTATAATGCTCTGGCGGCCACTTTAATGTGTTTAATTCACCATATTGATAAAGAAACAATTATTAAAGGAATTAATAACTACCGCGGTGTGGAAAGAAGATTTGAATATTTAGGTTGCTATAAAGACAATATTTTAGTCTATGATGACTATGCTCACCATCCTACCGAAATTGCTTCTACTTATAACTCAGCAAAAAGGATTAAATGTCACCAAAATTGGGCTATATTTCAATCACATACTTTTTCTAGAACTAAAGAACATTTAGAAGAATTTGCCGAAGTTTTAAAAAATTTTGATAATGTTATTATTGCCCCAATTTACCCAGCAAGAGAAACTAATATATATAATGTTAAAGAAAGTGATTTAGTCGATTTAATAAAAAAAGATAATCCTCATGTTATCTTTATTCCTACTTTTGAAGAAATAGTTACTTTCCTAAAAGAAAATGTTCAAGATAATGATTTAGTTATCACCGTGGGAGCGGGACCAGTTAATGAAGTAGGATTAAAATTATTAGGAAAAAAATAAAGTTGCCACTAAGCAACTTTTTTATCTTCCTTTTTTTAAATCTTCAGGTAATTCATAGATAACATATTCATTAATGTTTTCATCATAAACTCGGTAATAAATTTTTTCATCGTTAGCAAAATAAACTTTGATAAAATTTCCCCCTCTTTTAACATTTGCCGGTAAAATGTTTTCACCTAGTTCTTCTTCTTTAATATTTTCTATATAAAAGTTTTGAGCTTCGAAATCTCTATTTTCTTCTTCAACTTCCCTAGAAATATGATAAGCACTAAGAATAGCTAAAGATAAAACGACAACACTACTAACACCCGCAATAATTTTTCCTTCTTTTTCAGTCATATTTCCTCCTTTTGTTAAGTTAATATTATAGATAAAATGTT
>CANQXB010000113.1 GCA_947627805.1 uncultured Bacilli bacterium | reverse complement strand
AAAAAATCTCTCAACTCCTTATAAACAAAGGGATTGGGAGATTTTACTCTTTCAAAACTGATAAATTCAAGATTATATGAAAAAAGTGCCTATTTGTCAATGAAAATCTGCACTTTCCTCCATATTTTTGCTTATTTTATCTAGTTTTTTCTTTTTGAATAAACATAAATTTGCCTTGTTCATCATCATAATGTAATTTAACATCTAAATCTTTAATAAAATAGTCATTATTTGCCATGTTTACAATATATTTTATAACATTATCATTTTCAACCGGATTATTACTTAGATATTTTTGCCAAACAGATAAATAAAATTCTGCATATGCAATATTAATACCACAAAAATCATCTGTTATTACATTACCATATTTCATGTCAATTTTTGCTTTCTCTTCTTCTGTCATTTCATAAATTTGTGATAGAATATTAACAATTAAATATTGAAAAGCTTGATTAATGTCATTGCCTAAAAGCATAACTTCATAATTTCCTCTTTCATAATCAATAACCGTATAATAACCTTCATTACTAATATAACCAAATTTACGAAACAAACTACAAATATCTCTAAAATCAATATTTAAAGTTTTATTATTAAAGTCTTTTATCTTACAGAGAAATAATTTAGTTTTTAATTCTTCTTCTTTTGTAAGATTTTCATGTTCTACATATTTTTTATATTCTTCACTATTTTGATAAAATTCATATGTTTGAATACTATTTAACATCTCAGAATTTTCCATATAAGTTTCCTCTTTTCTTTTTTAAAGATGCTTTAAAAAAACATCAATACTTTTTCTTATCTTAGCAAATTTTGCACTTTAACTCTTATTTTATTAATAATTTTACTTTAATGAATTTATTACACTAGATATAGGAATAATCATATTCTTTTTATCTAAATGCATCAACTTATCATAACAACATATAATACCACCTGGACCAATTTTTTTATTGGATTTTTCCAACATTTTAAAATTACTTATCATTCCTGTATTAGGAGAAGCAGTTTTTTTAATTTCAAAAGGATAAAGAGTATTGTTTTTATAAATAATTAAATCAATTTCGTTTTTTTCTTTATCACGATAATAAGAAATATTTGGTTTTAATCCTTTAGCATTATAAGACTTAATAATTTCACTAATAATAAAAGTTTCTAAATAATGTCCCGCTTCACTACTAAGTTGTAACTCTTTAGCACTTTCCCAACCAGTTAAAAATGCCGCAAGACCTGTATCCATAAAGATTATTTTAGGAATATGCGTTAATCTTTTTATTTCACTAGACATATAAGGCTCTAATAAATATACTAGACCACTTATAATTAAAATAGATAACCATGATTTAGCAGTTGGTACACTAATACCAGCATCTAAAGCAAGAGCACTATAATTTAATTGTTCCCCAGTTCTTGAAGCAATACTTACAATAAACTTTTTAAAAGCCTCAACATTCCCAATTTGAGCAAGTTCTCTAACATCCCGAGTTATATAAGTATCTAAATAGGCTTGAAAATATAAATTTCGGTCAATATTTTTATTTTTGTATAATTCAGGCATCCCACCTTTAAAAATAATTTTAAATAATTCATCAGTATTTATTTGGGGAGCAGATTTTATATTTAAAGGATCAAATAAATTTTTATTTATAGTTTTATTAATTTCGGAGTAAGTAAAACTATTTAAATTGATAATACCAACTCTTCCTGCTAATGATTCACTGGCATTTTTCATTAAATGAAATTGTTGAGAACCCGTTAACCAATACATTCCATTTTTATTTTCCTTATCAACATTTATTTTAATATAAGAAAACAAATTGGGAGCATATTGTACTTCATCAATTAAAAGAGGGGCTGGATGTTCCTCTAAAAATAATTTAGGATCAGATATGGCTTGATTTCGTAAAACTTCATCATCCAAAGTAATATATTCCATATTTTTAGGTTTCAAATTAAGTAAAAGTGTTGTCTTACCTACTTGTCTTGGCCCAGTTACTAATAGAACCTTAAAACTTTTATTTACTTTTTCAACCATGCTTTTGGCTTCTCTTTCGTACATTTAAATCACCCTTTTCTAACTAAATTATAGCAATTCACTTTAAAAAAGTCAATATCTCTACTTTAAAATAGTCAGACTTTGATTTTAAAAAAGTCAGGCACTTCACTTTAAAATAGTCAGACTTTGATTTTAAAAAAGTCAGGCACTTCACTTTAAAATAGTCAGAATTATTTTCAATAAAATAACAAAAAAATTGCCTTTGTTCGCTTGTTTTGGCTTTATATTTGCTATATAATCATTACTAGGAAATGCTTAACTGTTGAGTACTTGCCTACTTTCTTTATAGAAAGGGGCTTGATATTATGAAGAAAAAAGATTTGTTAATCTCATTTCAAGTAATAATTATCATTTTATTAGTAATATCTGTGATGATATTATGTATAAAAAAATAGTACTCAATCAACAAGATTGAGTACACCACTCAAAATTGGGTAAGTACTCAACATCGCAAAGTTAAGTATTTCCCTTTTTTATTTTGTGCAATATTTCTTTGACATATACATAGTAACATATTTTAGTATTTTTGTCAAAAATCACTCTAATAATTTATCTTAATTAAATATAACCCATTAGGACTAGCTGTAGGTAGTCTTTTTTCTTTTTCAAAACTATTTAACATATCTTTAATAACTGATTTATCTATCTTACCTTTACCAACTTCTATTAAAGCCCCGACTAAATTACGCACCATATATCTATAAAACCCAATCCCTTTAAATTTTAAATATATTGTACTACCTATTTTATAAATATGAATATTTAATATTGTACTTGTATAATCTAATCTTTCTCCTGCCACAAAATTGCGAAAATCATGAGTTCCTAAAAAAAGTAAACTAGCTTCTTGCATTTTCTTTAAATCTATATTATTTTTAACGATTCCATAATATCTAGAATCTTTTTCTCCACTTAAATCTATCTTATATAAATAAGTTTTATTTTTAACACTATGTCGAGCATGAAAATCATCACTTACTTTTTTTATTTTTTTAACTTTTATATCTTTTAAGTTATTATTTAAATATCTTTTTAAACCTTTAATATCTTTATTTGTTTCAAAATGCACTACTTGATATTTAGCATGAACACCTGCATCAGTTCTTCCCGCTCCTTTAACTAAAATACTTTCTTTATAAAACTTAGTTAAAGCATCTTCTAAACTACTTTGAACATTTTTGACCTTATTTTGTCTTTGAAAGCCATGAAACAAACTCCCATCATAACTTATAGCCATCATTACTTTCATGATACACTCCGATAAATATCTTTAATAAGTTCATAAATATCTGTTACTTCTTCTAATCTTT
>CANQXB010000112.1 GCA_947627805.1 uncultured Bacilli bacterium | reverse complement strand
TAATTCCCTCATTTTTTAGTATAACAAAAAAATTGACATTTACAAAGAGAATTGTTATATTAAATTCGTGATGTTGATGAAAATTATTGGTATTATTTGTGAATATAATCCTTTTCATAATGGACATATTTATCATTTAAAAAAAACAAAAGAAATGTTTCCGGATTCTTTAATCATTTTAGTTTTAAATGGTTATTTTTTACAAAGGGGCGAAATATCTATTTTATCTAAAGAAAATAAAACAAAAATTGCTCTTCAAAATAATATTGATTTAGTAATCGAATTACCTTTTGTTTTTGGAACGCAAAGCGCCGATAAATTTGCGAGTATTTCCTTAAAAATCTTAGAAAATTTAAAATGTGAATATTTGGTCTTTGGAAGTGAATCAAATGATATCAAAACTTTAGAAACTTTAGTTAATAAACAAATTGAAGATAAAGAATACGATGAATTAGTCAAAAGTTATTTAGACAAAGGACTTAACTACCCCACAGCCTTAGCTAAAGCTTTAAAAACGGATTTTGCTTTAAAACCTAATGATTTACTGGGGATTTCTTATTTAAAAGCCATTAAATTAGCTAATCTTAAAATTAAACCAATAACCATCAAAAGAACTAATGACTATAAAGATGAATTGTTAACAAGTAATATTGTTAGTGCCTCAAATATCAGAAAAAGATTAAATAATCAAGAAAATATTCAGAATATGGTTCCTAAAGAAAGCTTAAATTTAATGGAAAATCTTAATTTAGAAAGCTTATTTCCTTATTTAAAATATAAAATAATTACGGATGATACTTTAGAAAAATATCTAGATGTTGATGAAGGTATCCATAATCTTTTAAAAAAAGTTATTTATAAAGCTTCTAGTATGGATGATTTAATTAATAAAACTAAATCTAAAAGATATACTTATAATCGTTTAAGAAGAATGTTTATACATATTCTTATTGGTCTTAAAAAAGAAGATGTTGCTTCCCTAGATTTAGAATACCTTAAAATATTAGGATTTAATGTCCAAGGTAAAAAATATTTAAATCAAATAAAAAAAGAAGTAAGTATTCCTCTTACCCCTCTTAAAAATTCTTTAACTTTTACTTATGAACTTAAAGGGGCTGCTATATACGAGCTAGTAAGCCAAAATAAGACTTTAGAATTTGAATTAAGTAATAAACCCCTTAAATTTTAACTCTTTTTTCATCCCTTCTTTTGGGCATCATAAAAACTATTACTTTTATCTTGACATTTAAGCCCTTTTATTGTATTATAGACGGCATAATTCATTAAGGGGGATTAATATTATGAATAGTGAAAAAAAAGAAATTGTCAAAGAATACGTTGAATTGCTAGAGCAAGGTATTGCTATTTTAAATGCTAAAGTAGAAGAATTAAAAAAACAAGATTTAGATGAAAGTAAGATGGGGTTATTTCAAACTTATACTGCCCAAATTCAAAAATATAAGAATAATTTAGGCAAACTAAATAATTTATCAGTATATGATGATATGAAAGAAAAATTAGATGTTTTAGGAAAAAGTAAAACACTAAAAAAAGACAAAGATGAAATTAAAGCTTACATTATGAATATAATTAGTTGGTATAAAGAATGGGAATTTGTTATTGATGGCAAGAAAGTTATCATTAATAGTGATAATATTGCCACTTATATTGACCATTTTGAAGGTAAAATTCAAGATTTAAATGAAGTTTTAGATATTTTACATACTAGCGATAAAGAAGAATTAAAAAATGAATTAGCCACTAAATTAAATGACTTAGAAGTTCTTAAGAAATATCGTTCTAAAACAGTTCGAATTGAAAAAGAAATTGCTAGTTTAAAACAACAATTAGATATTTTAGAGAATTATGATATTTTAGAGACTGAAAAAGAAAAAGGAAAAGTTAAAACTACTTTAAAACAACTTGAAGATGTCGAAAAAATTATGCCTAATATGACTAGTATTCAAGAAACTTTAGATATAATTGGTAATCGAAATGTAAAAGCCGAAGATAAAGTTAAATTAATTGCGGATTTAAAACAATATATTAATTTACTTGAAGATGAAGAAATTAAACATTTTACTAAAGATTTAGATGTAGATTTTATTAAATTAGAAATAAATAAATTAAAAAACATAGAAAGTAAAAAAGGAGACTTAGATGTTCCTGGGTCAATGTCAATTATTCCTCTAGAAGAAAAAAAGGAAGAGGAAGAAAAGAAAGATGAAGGAGAAAAGAAAATGGAAAAAGAAGGAAATGGAAACAATTCTATTCCAGAAAAAGTAGTTCTATATCCTCAAGACGATTTAAATTATGTTTCAAGAGAAAGTTTCTATCAAAGACATAAAAAAGCCATATGTGGTACTTTAATTACGGCAATTGCTGTAGGAATTGTGGGTATAAGTCTTAATAATTTAATTAAAAAAGATAAAAATGCTAATAATGATGGCAATAATGAATATCCAACTGAATATATAGTAGTAGAACCAACTCCAACACCAAATGCTTTAGAAGGTCAATTAATAAATAAAGGTTATTCTTATGAAGCTGCTGTTTTAATGGCAAGATACTTTGATGAAGCCGCGATTAATAATCTTTTAAGTATGCCTTATGATGCTAGAGTGGAAACTTATGCTGATGCTAAAGGATTTAAATATGAATATTTAAGAGAATATGAAGAAACTAGAAGTATTTATAATATAACAGCTAGTAAAACAGTAGATTATGTTAATAGAGCCCATATATTAAAAGATTATAATTTATTTAATAGTGAAACAGAACTTAATGACTATGTAGAATTTGTTTTAGCTATTGATAATAAAGGTTTATTCCACACAGAATTTGTGGAAGCTAGTAATCGTTTAAATGACACAACTAATACTATAACTAGTCATTTAATGGATTCTCTTGTTACAGGTGTAAATCAAATTACGGCTGATGATATCAATAAAATTAATGCTTTAAGATTTATTGCGGCTGATTGTTCTGATTTAGATATGTGTATGGAAAAATTTGCCGATATTGTTACAGGTATTATAAATGACCCAAATAATATGGAATTAAGAGAACAAGGATTCAAATTTGTTCAAATATTTGTTACAAGTGCAAATAACTTTAATAACACTTTAAATAGTGAAACTCTAATTCCCGAAAGTGAAATTAGTAATGTTTTAACTGGGGATGAAGCCTTTGATGAAGCCGCTAAAGTATTAGATGATGCTGACTGGTATATCGCTTATGATGGCGTTATTACACCGCTTTCATATATGATTTTTGCTCCAGGTGATGGCGAAGACGAAGACTATCAAAAATGGGATGATTTACTATTCGTTGGGGAAAAACATTTAGATGTAATAAGAGACCGTATTTGTGGTAATGGCTTAGTAT
>CANQXB010000111.1 GCA_947627805.1 uncultured Bacilli bacterium | reverse complement strand
CCTCCCACGCGCGCTTCTAACGGGAGGGGGCCTCTACTAAACTACTCCTTCCAATTTAAAATAGAAGTTTATTTTTCACTTCTATTTTAATAAATAATTATATATCTAAACTATTATCATTTAAAAGGAAATAATATATCCCCATAACTATAATACCTGTATCATCTATTCTAGGTTTACTAATATCATTTACTATTATTATTTTTTTAAATGAATCATTTATATTAATTAAAGATTTTCTTTCTTGAATTTCTTTTATATCATTAGCCATGTGATAAACTGATTGAATATATATTTTTTTACTTCCTTGGTTACATACAAAATCAACTTCATATTGAGGTTTTTTACCATTTTCATTTGTAGTCACTACTCCCACATCGACATTATAACCTCGTTTTAATAATTCATTATATATAATGTTTTCCATTATATAACCATCATCAATTTGCCTAAAATTAAGTCTAGCATTACGTAACCCAACATCTTCAAAATAATATTTATAAGGAGAATTAATATATTTTTTTCCTTTAATATCATATCTTTCAACTTTATTAATTAAAAATGCTTCTTCAAAATATTCTAAATATTTATTTATTGTTTTATCACTTAATTCTAATCCTTTAATACTTTTAAAGGTATTTTGAAGATTTAAGGGATTAGTTAAAGAACCTATTTGAGAAGATATTATATTTAAAAGCTCATTTAGTTCTGCTATATTATCTATTTTATGTCTTTCAATAATATCATTAATATATGTTTCTTCAAATAGCTTTTTTAAATAATTAGAACGTTCTATATCTGTTTCTAAAGATAAAGTATATGGTAATCCCCCATAAATACTATATTCTTCGTACCCTTCATATTTATCACCATCAAAAGCAGTCATAAATTCACTAAAACTTAAAGGAAAAATATGGATTTCATCACCTCTACCTCTAAATTCTGTAATAATATCTTTGGACAATAATTTAGCATTAGAACCAGTAACATATACTTCGATATTATCTTCATAAAGAAAAGTATTTAAAACAGGAACAAAATCATTCATCATTTGAATTTCATCAATTAACAAATAATATTTCTTTTTATCTTTTATTAAAGATTTAATATGGTTTATAAAAGTATTTCCATCTAATAAATATTCATTTTCTTTAATATCTAAAGGTATATATATAATATGGTCTTTATCATTATTTTTTAATAAATATTTATAAAATATTTTTTTTAACAAATAAGACTTACCACTTCTTCTAATGCCTGTTATTACTTTAATCATTCCATTACCATCTTTTTTAATTAATTGGTTTAAATAAAAATCTCTTTTTATCTCTTTCATAAGAAATCACCTAAATTAATTATAAAATATTTTATACTATTTGTAAATAATTAGATTCCGAAAAAATTCGTTTTACGAAAATATTCGGAATCTAATTATTGGCTTGACATTTTATAATATTTTTTTCTAAAAAGCATTTTTAAAAAAATGTCCTAATGATATAATTTTATTATAAAGTAGGAGGATGTAAATGAATAACAATTTATCAAATGTAAACACTTTTGAATTAGACAATTTAGATTTATCACCAGAGCAAATTCTAAGTTATTGGACACCAGAAAGAAAAAAGAATGCGATTGCCATTGACACATTATTTGAACCAGAAGTTGGACTTGTTGAAGGAGAAAATGCATCCACAACTGAACCAAAACAAGCTGATTTAAGTAAAAGACCGTTTGAAGCAGGAGGAAAATTATTTTTTACCTTAGACAACAAAGACTTTGTAGGAAGTGCTAGTATCGTTGGACAAAATAACATTGTTTTAACCGCAGCTCATTGTGTCCAAGATAGTAAAACTGGCGATATTGCCGAAAACTTTCTTTTTTCTCGTTGCTTTACGGGAGAGTTATCATCAGAAGATATTGCTTTTAAAAAAATTGTTTTAAAACAAAATTGGGTGAAAGAAAAAAGTCGAAGATGGGACTATGCTTTTGCTATTTTATCTAAAAATTCCAATGTTTCAAAACCACTTCAATATGCTACAAATGTAGATTTAATTAACAAAACAGTAAATGCATTTGGCTACCCCGGAAATTTCTTTGAAGGAGCTCAAATGGTATTTATTAATGGTACTGTAAGTAAATCAGGAAATAATTTATGGCGACTTCCAGGTAATAGAATGCTTACTGGGTGTTCTGGAGGACCATGGGTTTTAGAAGATAATGAAACAGTAGTAGGTTTAAATGGTGCTTCAACCACTTTAAAAACTCCTAATGTTTTATTATCTCCAATATTTGATTCAGAATTTGATAATTTATATCAATATACTGTATCTTTAGCAAAGGAGAGTGAATAAAATGAATTCTGTGCGTTACTTTAAACTTTTAAATGGAGGGGCTTTCGTTGCACAAATTGTCATTGAATATCGCGAAAAACAAACTGATGATAAAGGAAATGTTAGTTATGAGAGTGAATGGAAAAGTTGGTTTACACCAGGGTATAGAGATATATTACAATTTGCAGAAAGAACAGTTGATTTATTGCATGATTCACCAATTCCTGATGGTTCCCAAGTAAGAATAAATGTCTTTGTAGCAGCAGGAACAAGTGAACCAGCCTCTGAACAATTTGTTTATGATAAAACTAGTGGTTCAATGGCTTGTTATAATATAACTGGAACAACATTGAACAATACAGTTTCTCTTTTATATTATCAATAAATGTTTAAAACTATCATATCGATAGTTTTTTATTTTGCCATAAAATCACATTTCTTTATTATTTTTTATAATATGTAAAAACCCTTTTATTCTAAAAACAAATTTTAGAATAAAAGGGTTAAAAAAAGAAGATAACACTTCTTTTATTTTAAATTATGTTACATATATAATGAATAAAAACTAATCTGTTGATGCAACTTTACATTCTCCACCAGATGCAGTTATTAATGTTACTTTTATATCTTTTCCTGCTAAATAATTTTGTTGTTCACTATTTTTATTAACCAATTCCAAATCTGCTGTTATCTTAGCTTCTGCCCCGATAGTATTAGTATTATTAATATCAATAGTTCCATTTACTGTGATTGTACCACTTGTAGGAGTTTCGTCTCCAACATCTTTGGGAATATCAGCAATATCAATTTTAGCTCCGTTAGTATTTTCAGAAACTAAATTATCACTATCAGTTGTAAATTTGCCCGTTGTTCCTTCAGCAAATCCTAAATGAAGAATTAAATCGCCTGTATGTTTGTCACTGTCACCATTTAATAAGGCTTTATACATGTTTGTATCTTCACCATTAGATGATGCAACTGTAATAGTCATTGTAAAATTACACGTATAGGTAACTCCGGCATCGATATTAGTTGCAGACAATTTAGCTATATCGACATTTT
>CANQXB010000110.1 GCA_947627805.1 uncultured Bacilli bacterium | reverse complement strand
CATAAGTTAATAATAAAAGGAGAATATTTAGTATATCATGTCAAAAAAATTAACATTAAATTTAATTATATTGTAATTTAATTTAACTATTGTTATACTTTATTATAGTGAGTCAAATGAAGAAGTTAAGATTTTATGATTATTTTTATATTTTTATAATTGGCAGTGTTTTTGGTTGGATGTTTGAAGGCCTTGGTTCTATTTTGATTGACCATATTCTTCTAAATCATTCCGCTGTTGTATTAGGGCCATTTAATGTCATTTATGGTTTTGGAGCCTGCTTTTTAACATTTTTACTTTACAATAGAAAACAAGCTCATGTTTTAGAAATATTTTTAGTTTCCGTTATTGGCTGTTCCTTACTGGAATATTTTATGAGCTGGGGTATGGAATTTGTAATTGGTTTTCCCGCTTGGGATTACTCTAACTTCTTTATGAATATTAATGGTCGTATTTGTTTATTATATTCCTTAATGTGGGGTGTTTTAGGAGTTATTTATATTAAATATATTTTTCCTATTTTACAAAAATTTATTGCTAAAATAAATCCTAAATGGGGAGATATTATTATGAAAATTTTAATTGGCTTTTTAATTTTTGATATTATTTTAACTTGTTTTGCTGTTAAGCGAGCTCATGATTATGATAAAGGGATTGAACCTCAAAATAGTTTTGAAAAATTCTTAGATAAAACATTTAACCGTGATTATTTAAAAAATATGTATGGAAACAATTGGGAGTAGTTTATGAAAGTTTTAATTTTAACATGTGATACTGGTGGGGGTCATACTAGTTGTGCAAAATATATTGCTGAAGAATTAAATATGAACAATATTCATGCAGATGTTTATAATTATTTAGAATTAGTTGGGGAAAATATTGCCCATATTATTGAAAAATTATATTTAGATTCTACCAAGGGTAATGGCACAATTTTTAAAGGAGTGTATCGAATTGGGGAAATTTATAATAAAAGCAATATTATAAGTCCCGTTTATTTATTAAATAAAATGGCTAAAGAAAAAATAAGTAATTTTATTAAAGATAATGGTTATGAGCTAACTATTTGTACCCATTTATTTCCGAGTATGGCTTTAACGGAAATCAAAAAGGAAGAAAATGTTAAATTTATTAATGTCGCTACTGATTATGAATGTATTCCTTTTTGGAATGAAACAAATCCTGATACTTTTGTGATTCCCAGTCCTAAATTAACTGCTGATTTTTTAAATAAAGGTTTTGCTAAAAATATTATTTTACCTATTGGGATTCCCGTTTCGACTAATTTTAGATTAAAGAAAGAAAAAATTGATATTCCCCAAGATAAAGAATATATTTTACTTACTTCTGGAAGTATGGGTTTTGGAAATATGAAAAATTTAGTTAATGAAATTTTAAAAGAAATTAAAGATTATTATTTAGTTGTTATCTGTGGTAATAATGAAAAGTTAAAAAATGTTTTAAAAAGAATTGATAATCCTAATTTAATTGTAGTGGGATTTACGAAAAATATGAGTGCCTATATGCAAAATAGTAAAGTTATTGTAACTAAACCCGGAGGTCTTACAACGAGTGAAGTAGTAACTCTTCATAAACCTTTAATTCATATGATGCCAATTCCAGGAGTAGAAAATTATAATGCTAATTTTTTTGCTAAAAATAAAATGAGTTTAAAAGCCCAAAATATTTCCGAAGTAGTGGAGTGTTTAAAAAAATTACTTGCCGATGAAAAATTACAAAAAACAATGATTAAAAACCAAAAAGAATTAATTAAAGAAAATTCTTGTGAGTTATTAGTTAAGTATATTAAAGATAATTATATGAAAAAAAGTGCTTAAATTAAGCGCTTTTTAAAGGTCCAAAATTTCGAACTAGTCTTTTTCCTTTACCTAAAGTACGAGCATCATATTCCATATCTCTTTTTGGACTTACAAGTTCTATATTGAAGGTTTCACATAACGTAGTAACCATATTTTTATAAATTTTAACAGCTTCAACAACATAACCTTCTTTGATGGCATAAACACAAGGTATTAAGAAACTATGATATAGTTTTAAAGAATATTCATAATTATCTTCCATTGTCTTTAAATGAGCACTAATCTCTGGTCCTACTAAATCATATTGTAAAAGTAAATCTGTATATTTAAAATCACATTTTAAAATGTTTTCTCTAAATAATCTTAATATATTTAATGTTTCACAATTATCATTATAACCTAAGATATCACATATTACGGTAGTAATATAACAACCTGATTGTTTAAATTCTCCACTACTAGATGTTGATTTAATCTCTGCTCTTGAGTGATTATCACAATAATCGGTTGCGGTTTTCCAACCACCATCATTTTTGCATTTATGCATATTGGAATTCATATAATGGGTACTGTTACGATCATACCAATCACAATTAGAACAACATAATGTTGCCATTTTCCTGTCCCCTTTCAAAAGTGATATATATTATACAATGTTTTGCTTTTTTGTCAAGTATGGTATAATTAGGGTGGTGATAGTATGAATGAAGAAATTCTATCTTTAATTGATGTTTATGGAGAGAACTTAACGGAAAAAGAATATATAACTGACCCCGCCATAGCCAGAGATAATGAAATAAAAGAATGTATTTTAACATTACTTACTCCGGAAAAGAGTGCTCTTTTAGTAGGTAAAGCCGGAATTGGTAAAACGGCTATTGTGGAAGGAATTGCTTATCGAATTCAAAAAGGGGAAGTACCTGATGCTCTTAAAGGATGGACAGTAATTAAAATAAATGTAGCAAGTTTAATTGGAACGACTACTAATGAAAAAGATACGCAAAGTAAATTAGATGCCATTATTAGAGAGATTGTTGCTCGGGAAAAAACGATTCTTTTTATTGATGAAACGCATTTACTTGTTAATCGGAGTGGAGGAATTGATTTTGCTAACCTTTTAAAGCCTAGTCTAGATAGAGGATTAATTAAAATGATTGGGGCCACTACTCAAGAAGAATATGAAACATATATTTTAAGAGATAGAGCTTTTTTAAGAAGATTTCAAAAAATTGAAGTTCTCGAAACTGATAAACCAACAACAGTAAAAATTCTTATGGGAACAATCCCTAAATTAGAAAAACAAATTGGCGTTAAAATAAATTATAAACCATTTCAAATTGAAAAATTTATGAAGTTTATTGTAGAAATGACTGATGAATATAAAAGAATATATGAAGTATCTAGTAGATACCCAGATATTTGTTTAACAATTGTAGCTAATGCTTTTACATTTGCTTTATATGATAATGAAAAAACAGTTACCACTAAACACTTTTATAAAGCTATTTGTAATTGTAAAAGTGTTTATTCAGATGTTTTACAAAAAGAAATTCCGCGGTTTATTCAAGAATTCCAAGAATTTATCAAAGGAGAAAATGTTAATTTAGATGATAAAGGCTAGAAAATGGCC
>CANQXB010000109.1 GCA_947627805.1 uncultured Bacilli bacterium | reverse complement strand
GAAATCTATCAGAATCTATCTTTTTTTCTTCTTTTTTCATTTTGTCCTCCTATATGAGATATTATTTTATTGGAATATTCGGTATATGTCAAGTTATAAAAAAATTTTGAGTGTATTTTAACAATTATTAATATATACTTTATGTGAAATAAAATTAATAAATATATATAAAAATATTCACATAAAAAGGATGGTATAATTATTAATTGATATTATGAAGTTAAAAATACAGAAAATATAAAGAAATTTTTAAAAGAAAATGTTATATTAGCATTTAATAATTGTTAAATTTAAAATATTATGATAAAATTAACTTACTTAGCGAAGAGATTGTGTGATAGTTATATATTCTTACATAGAGAGTTAATGGTTGGTGGAAATTAACTAAGATGATAATTAGGTATGAACAAAGGAGTTAAGAAGCAGACATGCTTTATAATGTTAAGTGTATGAATAATTTCATAAATAAAGGTGGTACCGCGGAGAATTCTTCGTCCTTTGTTTATGAATTTTTTTAATTTAAGAAGGTGAGCATATAAAAGCAGTAATATTTGATATTGATAATACTTTAATTGAATGGAAAGATGATTTTTTTAAGGCAATTGTAAAAACATTAAAAGAAGAAGGACATGATTATCCCATAGAATTAGTTCACAAAATTTTTAATACTGTGGATGAAAACGAACGCCTAAAAGAAAAATTAGAGAAAAAAGATTTAGTGGATTTTATTAATGAAAAATGTGGAACGAATTTAACGATTGATTTTGTTAATAAATATATGTTGAATTTAGATGATTGTGTGGAAAAAAATGATAGTGTTATTGAGACAATTTCGTATTTGAGTAAAAAATATGATTTATATGTTATCACCAATTGGTTTACCGATTGTCAAAAGAAAAGATTAGAAAAATCGGGATTACTAAAATATTTTAAAGATGTAATTGGGGCCGATAAAAATTATTTTAAACCGAATCCTAAAGTATTTGATATTATTTTAAAAAAGTATCAAAAAGAAGAATGTGTTTATATTGGCGATAGTTTAGAAAAAGATATTTTATTACCCTTATCTTTAGGAATGAAGGCTATTTGGAAAACAAATGAAGAAAGTGACAAATATCAAACTATTAAAAATATTAGTGATTTAAAGAATATATTATAGAAAGAAGGAATAAAGATGAATAAAAAATTTTATATAACAACTCCCATATATTATCCTAGTGCGGAGTTTCATATTGGGCATTGTTACACGACAATTATTGCGGATGCCATAGCAAGATACAAAAGATTATCAGGTTATGATGTATACTTCCAAACAGGAACTGATGAGCATGGTTTAAAAATTGAAAATAAAGCGAAAGAAGCTGGAGTAACTCCGAAAGAATATGTTGATAAAATTATTTTAAATGCGAAAGATTTATGGAAAAGTTTAAATATTTCTTATGATTATTTTATTAGAACAACGGATGAAGACCATGTTAAAAGAGTACAAGAAATATTTAAAAAATTATATGAGCAAGGTGATATTTATAAAGGAGAATATAAAGGTCTTTATTGTGTTCCTTGTGAATCATTTTGGACAGAAACTCAAGTTATAGATGGTAAATGTCCGGATTGTGGAAGAGATGTAAATTTAGTTACTGAAGAAGCTTATTTCTTTAAATTAAGTAAATATCAACAAAAGTTAGAGGAATACTACGAAACCCATCCCCATTTTATTGAACCAGAATCAAGAAAAAATGAAATGCTTAATAATTTTATAAGACCGGGACTTGAGGATTTATGTGTTTCAAGAACATCATTCAAATGGGGAATACCGGTTACTTTTGATGAAAAACATGTTATTTATGTTTGGATTGATGCCTTAACTAACTATATAACAAGTTTAGGTTACCCAGAAGAAACTGAAAAATTTAAAAAATATTGGCCTTGTGATTTACATTTAGTGGGAAAAGAAATAGTACGTTTTCATACGATTATTTGGCCAGCAATTTTAATGGCTTTAAATCTTCCATTGCCAAAACAAGTCTTTGGTCATGGGTGGCTGATAATTGATGGTGGTAAAATTAGTAAAAGTTTAGGTAATTATAAAGACCCAAGAGAGTATATTAATACTTATGGGGTAGATGCTGTAAGATATTATGCCTTAAGGGAAGTTCCTTTTGGTAGTGATGGTAATTTTTCTGAAAGTGCTTTAATTACCCGAACAAATAGTGATTTATGTAATATTTTAGGAAACTTAGTGAGTAGAACTATACAAATGGGAATTAAATATTTTGATGGGGTAGTTCATAAGAGTAATAAAAATGAAGATATTGATGCTTACCTTACAGAATATATCTATAATTTAAAAACCATGGTTGATAGTAAAGTAGAATCTTTAAAAATTAATGAAGCTTTAGAATGTATATTTGAACTTTTAAGAAAATGTAATAAGTATATTGATGATACTACTCCTTGGGTGCTAGCTAAAGATGAGAGTATGAAAGATAGACTAGAAACAGTTATCTATAATTTATTAGAAGGAATAAGAGTTAGTGCCATTATGTTACAAGCCTTTATTCCGGAAACTAGTGAAAAAATCTTTAAAGGATTAAATCTAAGTGATACTTCTTTTGCTAGTATTGATGAGTTAGTGGAAGTTTATAATTTAGGTCATGAAAAACCCGCTAATCTATTTGAAAGGATTAAAGAAGATTAATGTTTACCGATAGTCATTGTCATTTGTATCATGAGTATTATGAAGATTTAGATTCTTTAATAAATGAAAGTATTAATAATAAAGTAAATAGATTTATAAATGATGGCTGTGATAGAAAAAGTAATGAAGAAGTTTTAAAGTTAGTAAGTATTTATGATAACATGTATGGCACTTTAGGAATTCATCCAGAAAATGTTAACGATTATACTGATGCTGATTTAAAATTCATAGAAGATAATTTAAATAATCCCAAAATAATTGCCATTGGAGAAATTGGCCTTGATTATCATTACGGAAAGAATAATAAGCTTGAACAAATTAAACTTTTAGAATTACAATTAAAAATGGCCGAAAGATATCATATGCCAGTTGTTATTCATAGTAGAGAAGCCACTTTAGATACTCTTAATACTTTAAAAAAATATCAAGTTAAAGGAGTTATTCATTCTTTTAGTGGCTCAAAAGAAATAGCTAAAGAATATTTAAAGTTAGGTTATTTACTTGGCGTTAATGGTGTTATTACTTTTAAAAATGCTAATATTAAAGAAGTAATTAAAGAAATACCCTTAGAAAGTTTAGTTTTAGAAACTGATAGTCCTTATCTTACTCCTGAACCTTTTAGAGGTCAGCAAAATAATCCGAGTCATATTATAGATATTGCGAAATTTGTAGCTGATTTAAAAGGTATTAGTTTAGAAGAATTATCTTCTATTACTAATCAAAATTTAAAAAAATGTTTTTCAAAGATAAAATAGTC
>CANQXB010000108.1 GCA_947627805.1 uncultured Bacilli bacterium | reverse complement strand
TTGTTTTATTATTTTATTAACTTAATTATTGGTGGTTGATTTTAATCTACGCACCCGTGATTATTCTACACTGTCAATCCCCGCCAGGATTTTTTACTACCAAGAACTTCCGCCTCCTCCACCGGAGCCACCACCAGAAGAACCACCACCAGATGAACTATCAGAGTCACTACTTGAACTTGAGGACATATAACTTTGAGCTGAAACCATCGTCGTATTTAAGAAGGTACTAAAGGTTGAGAAGTTAAATGAAGAACTACCTTCATACCAAGATGGAGGAGCCATATTTATTGTTTCAAATTTCTCTATCCATTTATCAGATACTCCTAAAACATAAGTATAAGGTAAAATGTTATAAAAATAACTTGGGTCTTGCTCAACTAAGGCTTCTAATTTTTCTTTTTCAACTGTTTCTAAGAAATTTTTAAATCCTTTTAATCTACCTAACATATCTCTTCCATATTTAGTTCTTTTAGGTAAATATTTTAGACAGACAAATATTATTGTAATAGATAAAAGGCCAATAATATAAGCCACTAAATAAAAAGGTTCAAATAATAAGGCTGGTAAAACAAATTGGGCAAAAGGAATTCCACCAAATAATACTCCAAATAAACTACTGGCAGCAATAGTCAAAAACTTAAATACTAAACCATCCCTAGCCATAGTCCATTTTTTACTATCTAATAACATACTTATCATAATACTAAAGCCAAAACCAGGAAATAAAAGAGAGACCATAAGTTCTGACATATTTAACTCTCCATAATTTTGCAGAGCTGGAATAGTTATTAAACAAAATATGATAATAATTAAGAAAATAAGAAAATTATTTTTATTAGTTGAATTTTTTTCAAATATTTTTTCTTTATTTTCTTTTTTATTTACATAATCAAGAATAACTTCATTAGTTACATAAAAATTATCATATAGCATTTCTGGTATAACTTCTGTATTTCCATAGTTAAAAAGTCCTTCCATAAACCATTTTTCACAGAAATTATCACCATCGTAATCTTTTAATTTGGTGATAACAAATTCATTTTGAGGATTTGGATACATTACTGCTAAATTGATAAAATTTTTATTAGCCATACTTTTATAATCCTTTAGCATATCTTCATAATATTTTATTTCTTCAGACTGAGGATTATTTTTTCTTAATTCAGCTAATTTGTTTTGAATTTCTTCTGCTCTTTGCATAGCGTTCTTTCGAAGATTTAATTTAACTTTATTACTATTTAGACTATTTTCCTTATTAGTTATTTTTAAATAACCTTTATTGGCTAAATAAATAAGGAGCGAGGTTACATCTTTATTCGTGGCTTCTCCATTATATAAAAAGCCTACATCTAAACTATTACATCCTTCCGGAGGATAGAATTCAACCGTTTCTACAACTAACTCATCCCGTCCATATTTAAACCATAAACAGATGGCAAGGATAACAAATGATATTGGAAGAATTATAACCAAATAATTTTCTAAATTTAAAGGTAAATTGGCATTAGCAAAATAACCTTCTTCCAATTCACATCTTACCGTTAAACCTTCATTTTCTTTTAAAATTCCTTCATAACTACCTATAATATTATTACCAACAACATTGTATCTTACATCACTATTATTAGTTGAACCTTTTAAACCACTTGCAAAACCTAACTTTGAAGCATCAAAAGAAGAAGGCATACTAATATTAAAAGTAATATTACCAATTACGGTATCCCATTCATTACCAATTAAATTAAAATACAATTCATCGTAATTCTTGGCATGGTCTTTTCCTAAGTTATAAGTATATTTAATTTTATAAGTTTGACTTCCCGTAATGGTTCTATTTTCATCGCCAATTTGAATTTTATAATTACCTTTTTCTTTTTTTAAAGTATATTTATTATCCACACTTAAATTACTAAGAACAGCTTTATTCTTTTCTTTAGTACCATCTAAACGGGTAACTTCATTATAGACAGGTATTGTTCTTATTATCCCATGCTTATTTATATTAAAATAAGCTGTTATTTCTTCTTCTATATCTAATGTATTATTTTGATTAACTTTAATATTTATTTTATAGTTATCAATAACATAATCTAAATTTTTATATAAAGAATTTTGGCTAGGAGTATTATTAGTTACCTCTATTTCTTCATTAATATTTATCTCTATCTTATAATAAGCAATATTTTCATAATTACTTAAAGAATTTTTATTAATCATTTGATAAAAAACATTAGTTCCTTCAAGAGCAATTTTGTTATATGTAAAATTACCTAATAACAAATAATTATCATCATAAAAAGTTAAAATTAACTCATAATTAACATTAGTTCCTTGATTATTTATAGTAATTCCTTTTATTCCTAAACTTAAAGAAGAATCAGAAGTATTATCAATATATTCTAATTGAGAAAATTCTAAAGTATCCGTTGTAAAACTATTTATATTATCTATATCTAAATAATCAGATGTTTTATTTAAAGCTAAACAAGGAAGAGAAAAAGAAAACCAAGCAATAAACAAAATGAAACTTAATAAAATATTTTTAATTACTTTTTGCATATTACTCCTTATAATTCTACTTTAATACTTTCTTTTTCCCTATCTTCGGCTTGAAACATATTTCTAGATTTAAAACCAAATATTTTAGCCAAGATATTATTAGGAAAAATTTCAATTTTGGTATTATAAATTCTTACTACCCCATTATAATATTTTCGAGCATTAGCTATATCTTCTTCAACTTTACTTAAATTATGACTTAAATCTTGAAAATTAGCACTAGCTTTTAATTCGGGATAGTTTTCAGAAAGAATCATTATTTTTCTGATACTTTCTGTTATTTTTTCATTAGTATTTATTTTTTCATTATCATTTAAAGTATCATAATTACCACTTCTTAAATTAATAATATCGGTTAAAGTTTCTTTTTCAAATTTAGCATAGCCTTTAACAATTTCGACTAAATTAGGAATTAAATCCCATCTTTTCTTTAAATAAACATCCATCGTCGCAAAAGCCTCTTTAACTTTATTATTTAATTTAATAAAATTATTATACATGACAAATAAAACCACAAGAATTATTAAAACAATTATTAATATAATATAAAAAATATTCATATCAAAGTCTCCTTCTATTAACTTTATTTTAGCACATTTTTTTCGTCTTAAATAAAATTATTATTTAAAAGCAAAAGAAATAGACACAAAAGTGTCTATTTAACTACAATATTAACAATTCGATTTTTAATAACTATCGTTTTAATAATTTCTTTGCCTTCTATATGTTTTTGAACATTTTCTTCCGCAAGGGCTTTTTCTGTAACTATATCATCTTTTTCATCTTTCTTTATCTTAATTGAAGAACGAAGTTTACCATTAACTTGAACGCCGATTTCAATTTCCTCATCAATAGTTTTAGCTTCATCATAGGTTGGCCAAGGCATTTCTAAAAGCATCTTTCTACTACCCATCATTTCATTTAATTCTTCGGTTATATGGGGCGCAATTGGATTTAAAAGTTGTAATAAGATAGTATA
>CANQXB010000107.1 GCA_947627805.1 uncultured Bacilli bacterium | reverse complement strand
CCTCCGACCTCACGCTTATCAGGCGTGCGCTCTAACCAGCTGAGCTACAAGCCCATTTGAGTTACTAGTCCATTATATAAGAAATATATGAAAAAAGCAAGATGTTTTTGCTTAATTTTTTCTTAAAATTTAAGAAATTTGTCAAATTATCTATAATTCTATGATATAATCATAAAGAAGAGGTGTGCTTATGAAGAGGTTTTTAATTTTTATGGTTATTGTCATTGTTGGAGTCTTAACTTATTTTGGCATTAAACAAGTGATGGAAAATAAAAAAATTTCCGAAATTAAAAAGGGTTGGTATGTCGAAATTACCTATGATGAACCTATTAGAGTAAGAGAAACCGCTAATACTAAAGGAAAAGAAATTGGCGCTGTTAATAAAGGAGAAGTTTATAAAGTTTTGGAAGTTAATTTAGATTCTAATATCTATTATTGGTATAAAATTGCTTATAAAGATACCGAAGGTTGGATTGCTAGTAGAAGGAATAAACCTTGGGTAAATGATGTAAATAATCCAACTGATATTGCTGTACCAGAAGTAAAATTTAAAAATGATGTCTATAAAGTTAGAAGTATTGATGATATAACTTATAAACATTTAGAAGTAGTTGAAGATACTGATAACTATACTATAACCCATAAAATCTATCATGAAGTAAAACCATCGGAATTTATTGATCAATATTGGATTTTATATACAATTACCGATGGAGCTGGGAAAAGTTCATCTAAAATGCAAAAAATTGAATTTGATATAAAACCTAATGAGGATGCTGTTTTAGATTTTAATGATTATAAAAGAAACTAGAGGAATCTAGTTTTTTAAAAAATAAAGGTGATAAGATGTATAAAAGTAATATTAATTTAAATTTATATAAAAATTTTTATGAAGTAGCTAAATATGGCAGTATTTCTAAAGCTGCTTCCGCTAGTTATACTAGTCAACCAGCTATTAGTAAAGCGATTAAAAAATTAGAAAGTGAACTAGGAGTTCAACTATTTTTCCGGTCTTTAAATGGTGTAGAATTAACTGAAAAAGGGCAAGAACTTTTATATTTTGTGGAAAAATCTTATGGCAATTTAATTACGGCAGAAAGAATGATGTTAGAGACGGAAAACTTAGAAAGGGGAAAACTTTCTATTGGCATGCCTTCTAATGTGGGTTCTTTCTTCCTTTTTGATAAAATTATTAGTTTTCATGAAAAATACCCGAATATTGAAATAACGATTATTACCGGGAGTACCGCTAATCTAATTAATTTACTCGATTCCCATAAAGTTGACTTTGTTATTGATACTTCACCAATTAATGTTAAATTATCTAAAGGGATGGAAGTTAAACTTTTAAAAGAAGTAAGTTATGCTTTTGTTATCAAGAAAGATACAACCAAAATAAATTATCAAAAAATTAAAGAATTAAAAGATCTAAAAGATAAGTCATTAATTTTGCCAATTCCTAATACAGCTAATCGGAATGACTTAGATGCTTTATTTCAAAAACATAAAATGGAAATTGAAAATGTTTTAAATATTCATACGAGTGAAATGATTATTTCCGCTGTTAAAAAAGATTTAGGAATTGGTTATGTTATTTATGAGCTAGTAAAAGATGATATTGATAATGGAATATTAGATGTAATTAATCTCAAAGAAAAATTACCGACAGTGGGTATAAATATTGTTTATGATAAAGAATTTTTAAGTAAAGCCCCTCATAAGTTTATTGAAGATTATATAGGTTATGAAATAAAATTATAATTAATATAATTTTAAGTTATAGTTATAAATAATTGATATAAGAGATATGAAAAAGAGATATTTTTAAGGAAATATCTTTTTGTTTTATAATAAAATTGGTGATAGTATGATAGAAAGTTTAGGAATATTTAAAGATTATAGTGATGGCACTTTAAAAAATGTTTATAAGATTGATAGTAAAATAATTGAAATGTCTTTACTTTTTAATAAAAAAGATAAAGATGTTATATGTGTTCCTACACATCATTTTTGTAATTTAGGTTGCCTTATGTGTCATTTAACGAATAAGGGAATAAATAAAAAAATGTTACCTATAAAGGGCGAAGATTTTTTAGAATGTCTCTTTAGAAGTTTAACTTTTAAAGATAAAAGAATTACTTCTAAAAAGAAATTATTAATTTCCTTTATGGGAGTAGGAGAACCAATGCTAAACTTACCTTTATTAGAATTTGTTTTTAAAAATGAAACCCTTATCAAAGCTAAATTAGGTTATGATGAAGTAGGTTATGCTATATCGACAATGATGCCTAATGAAAATTTAAAATTATTAAAAGATTTAGTTTTAAAATATGAAGTACCTTTAAAAGTCCATTTTTCTTTACATAATCCTTTAAATGAAAAAAGAAGAAAATTAATTCCGAGTAGTAAAGTAGATATTAATGAATCTTTAGAATTACTTAAAGATTATCAGAAAAATATGCAAAAGAATAGCAAAATAATGACTAAGTATTTAAAATTACATACCAATAATATTCCTATAGAAATTCATTATACTTTAATTAAGGATGTTAATGATGGACAAATAGAACTTAAGGAGTTAATTAATTTATTAAGTAAATATGAAATACCCCTTAAATTTATTAAGTTTAATCCTAAAAATGATTTAAAAATTAGTTTAAAAGAAGATGATTGGGTTAAGAAAATTCAAGAAAAAATACCCGGATTAATAATTAAAAGATATGCTCCTCCCGGTAGAGAAGTGGGGAGTTCTTGTGGGGAATTTACGAAACATTATTATCATGAGGAAATAGAAACTAAAGAAGAATTAGAAGAATTTAAAAAATGGTCTGCCAAACATTTAATAAATGGCGAGAAGTACGGGATGGGAACCCAATAGTTTTTTAAATAATTTTATGATATACTTTAAATATGAAAGTGATTTTTTTAGATATTGATGGAGTATTAAATACCCAACAAACTTTTAAAGATATTTATGAGGAATATCAAGAATCTCATAAAAGAAGAGTGGAACTTGATGAGATACGTATTGCTTATTTGAGTGAAATTGTTAAGAAAACTAATGCTTATATTGTTTTGATTTCCTCTTGGCGTATCTTTGGCCATATGGAAGATGGAATTTTTGTTCCTACTAATAAAAGAACAGTGGAACTTCAAAGATTATTTGCTAAATATAATATATTTATTTATGATATGACTCCTTTTTTAGAAAGTAGAGAAGAAGAAATAAGAGAGTGGCTTTATAATCATGATGTTGAAGAATACTTAATCATTGATGATGAGGCCTTTAATTATAATGAAGAAGAAAGAGAAAGACTAATTAAAACGAGTTTTTATTTAAAAAATGCTCCTGATATTGGTTTATCGGAGAAACATATTAATGAAGCGGTTAAAAAATTAAATTTAAAGAAAAAATCTGACTAAATTAGCCAGATTATTTTTAAAAAATTGGTGTCCCCTTGGAGGCTCGAACTCCAGACCCACTGATTAAGAGTCAGTTGCTCTACCAACTGAGCTAAGGAGACATCTAATGCAATATAAATTATACCTTAGTTAGGGAAAAAAAGCAAGTAGACTC
>CANQXB010000106.1 GCA_947627805.1 uncultured Bacilli bacterium | reverse complement strand
TAATTTTATTTGTTCTATTTGAAGTCACAATTTGTGACTTCAAGATTCGCATATCAGTTTTCATTACTTTCAAGGTCGCAATTTGCGACCTTGAATATTTTATTTGTTTTAGCTTCAAGGTCACAAACTGTGACCTTGAAGTTATATTCTTCTTTTGTTAATTAGAAATTCTTTTCCTATTTCTCTTTCTTTTATAATTAACCGCAACCAATAACCTCCCTCTATGTTTATAACTTTAAATTAAGTATACTATGCGAACTTATATTTGCCAAGGTATATTATCTCTTTTTCCATACAAAAAAAACATACTACCGAAGTAATATGTTTTTAATTTATACTAATTTGTTAATAATTGTTTAACAATTACCACAAGTTTTGTGGAAAGGTTTGTGAGAATGAATTTTAGGGTGTTTGCGAGTCCCTAAATTTCTATTTAACAATTTATTTAACAAATTTAGTAACTTATTTTAATTAGTCTTCTCTTTTTTTGGCTGTGAATGCAACAGATGCAAGACTTACTAGTCCAAGACCAGCATAAACTAAGATATTATCATTAGTTTGTGGTACTGGAGGAATTGTTGTATCTCCAGGTTCAGTTGTTCCTGGTTCATCAGCTGGAGTACCAGTTCCTACTACTTTGTAGTCACCTTCAGTTGTAACTTCTTTACCTTCAGCAACTATATAGTTAGTAACAGCTGCTGAATTATGTTCACCATCAACAGTTCCACCAACAACTGAATATAAGAATTTACCAGCAGTAACCATTCCTTTGAAATGATCAGCTTCTCCGTCTTCTTCCATTCCAGTTAATAGACTATCATCAATCCAAATTGCAGGAACGTCCTTCTTACCAGCAGCAAATTCACCACCTGAAATAGCATATGTTAATGCTCCATTACCAAAATGTAATGCGTTATATGTACTATTTTTACCAGTAGTTACTTTACCACCAGTGATAGTTAAACTACCTTCACCACTTGTTGCTGTATAAATTCCAGCACCAGTATTAGATGTTAAAGTAGTATTTGCTCCACTAACAGTTACATTTCCACCATTAACAAGTAAAGGTGTTCCAGCATCAGCTGTAATACTTCCGCCTTTAATTTCTAATGAGCCAGAATTTACAATAAGTGCATTTACAGAACCATCAACTTCAAAAGTTCCACCATTTATAACTACACTTAATCCATCTTTAATAGTAGCAATTGAGTTAACAAGATAATATTCGCCACCTTCAAATGTAACTTTTGCAGCAGAATCTTCTGTTACAGCAGTTGCATTAATTAAAGTACCAGCAAATGAAGTTGCTTCTGTTCCAATTGTAGCATTTAAACTAACTTCGCCACCTTTAGCACCAAGAGTAACAACTGTTCCTCTTGTAAGACCAGCACCATTATTAATTGTAACTACGCCGCCAATGTTGGCTTTTCCACCATCAACATATACAGTGTTACCACCATTACCATTATTTAATAAAGTAACAGTTTTAGTAGTTAATGAGCCACCTTCTCTTACTTCAAATAAATACCCGCCATTAATGCTATTTGTTACTTTACCATCTTTAGTGCCTGTAATAGTTAAAGTACCTTTATCGTCTACATTTAACTTATTACTACCTAGATTTAAAGTATAACCTGCTACATTAATAGTAAGTTCTTTAGCAATATTATTATTTGATATTGTACCTAATTCAGAAGAACCTACATTTTTTAATAATTTAATTGTATCTCCTGATTGTGCATCACTTAATGCATCAGCAAAAGTTGTATATTTATGAGTGCCATTGATACTTGCTACACAATTAGATGAACAAGTTGCTTTAGCATAATCACCAGTTGTAGCATGAACACCCATAGCCATTACAGCAAATGCCATAACAGCGATTGCAAACATTTTTAAATTTTTCATCTTTTTTTCCTCTTTCCTTTCTATGTGTCTATTATACCCCCCCCCGTATTGAATTTGTCAAGATATATTTTTACTAATTTCTGACAAATATTTCTTTCATACAAAAAAAGTATAATTTCCTTATATTATATTACTAATTTTTTAAATGATTACCCCATTAGAAAAGAGATAACTTTATATTTTATTATCTCCTTCTATTATCTTTTTTAATTTATTTATTTGTCTATTTAATAAAATACATAATTTTTCTATTCTTCTATCACTCATTTTAGTTATATATTGGTACTCATGTAATAAATCATCAAACCACTCTACTATACCATCTAAGGCTTTTATATCAATTCTTTTTAAATCTTTAACTACTTTTATTATCTCCTCAAAAGGTTTTATTTCATAGAATAATCTTCCATTACCAGTAATATATAATTCTTCTTCATCATAATATTCAATGTTTAAACTTTGACCATTATCAAATATTGGAGCAACATCTGTCCATTTTAATGTATTAACATCTCTTATAATACCAAAATTATTTAAATGTCTATCTTCATTCATAATTAAAAAATCTAAAATATACATATTTTCTACTTTTTCTCGAGCATTTTCTATATTATGTTCTTCCAACTTTTTAATATAGGCTTCATAGTCTTTTATACTATCATATCTTTTCATATTATTTCTAATTTGATAACAAGTAATAAATTCAGTATCTTTAGTTATAAAACAAGGACATTTAGATACCACTGTATCTTTATATATATCTATTGTATATTCGACATGATTAAATCCCAATCTTTTACATATTTCACTGGCTAATACTTCATTAAATGGTTGTAATATTTCATTCTTATAACCACCTTTTAATAAATATCTTGTACCATTTTCAATAATCCAAGCCTTTTTTAACATTCCATCTGTCGTATTATTAGGAGTTTTTAAGGAACTTTCTTTTTTGATAGTTTTACTATTAGTTGATAAAGATGCTTCCATAAATTCCGCATAATCAAAGTCATTATCAAAAAAATTCACATCGGCATATTTTATATTACTATTAAAAGGTTTTAGCCAATATTGATCCGACAAAGATAATCCAAAAGCTTTATCTAATAGTTCAGAGGGCGCTGTTACATTAAGTCTATGTAATAATAAATCTAATTTATCTCGCCATGAGGGGATGCCTCTTCCTTTAAACCATTCACTTAAATTAGTTCTAAAAGGAGTATCATTAATATCACCTTCAGCATAATAGCTTTTTAAAATATAAGGAGCATAATCAATATTTTTAACTTCATATATTTTAGTAAAGCCACTTGTTGCATTATCATATTCCGCAACTAATACTTCAGTGTTTTTATTCATAAGTATACATTTCATATGAATCCTCCTCTATTAAAATTATACCACAAAAAAACATACTACCGAAGTAATATGTTTTTAATTTATACTAATTTGTTAATAATTGTTTAACAATTACCACAAGTTTTGTGGAAAGGTTTGTGAGAATGAATTTTAGGGTGTTTGCGAGTCCCTAAATTTCTATTTAACAATTTATTTAACAAATTTAGTAACTTATTTTATTAGTCTTCTCTTTTTTTGGCTGTGAAAGCAACAGATGCAAGACTTACTAGTCCAAGACCAGCATAAACTAAGATATTATCGTTAGTTTGTGGTAC
>CANQXB010000105.1 GCA_947627805.1 uncultured Bacilli bacterium | reverse complement strand
ATAAAAATAATATCTTTTACTTATCTAAATGTCAAGTTACCTGTTTTTATTTAATGAACTAATCATTAGATTGCATTACAAATATTTCTATGCTAAAATAACAAATTAGAAAGAGGTCTATTATGAATTTTATGGAATATTTAAATTCATTTAATACTGATGAAGAAGAATTTAAACGATTGCAAATAAAAACCAATATATGTGGAGAAGATTTATGTTTAACAAATGAAGAAAAATGGTATGTAGAAAATGAAGTAAGAAAAATGTTAAAAACAATGTCTTATGAAGAAATAAAGGAAATGGTCGAAAATTGGCTTACTAATCCTTATGGAACTGATATAGATACCTATCGAATTAGTTTACTTGCTGATTTCCTTTTCTATTATCATAGTGAAAAAATTAATTTAGAACAAATAAAAAAGGAAAATGATGTTAAAATAATGTTTAACAAAAGTGATAATTCAGCTAAAAGTACCTCTAGATGTATGTAAAAAAAGGCATTTGAATAGTTATTTATTCTAAATGCCTTTTTTTGATTCAAAATTTATTTTAATTAACTTATCATTAGCTGCTAAAAAATCTTTACTTTATTATTTACAAATCTTTTAATTTAATATAATCTTTCAATATTAATATAAACCATTTTGAGTTAAATTAAAATCGTTCTATTTCTATAACTTATTCCGAAAAAATCAATTTTTTTGAAGTTTTCGGAATACATGTTTTTACTAAAAAACATATTTATTTATCATTTATTAACCAGTTGGCAATATCTTTAATTATTATTCCCTCATAAGTATAATCTTCATGTCTAGTTCTAGCAATTAAAATTTTGGGATATGCATCTTTGATTTTTAACAAAGGAAATATTTCTCGTTTAAAGGTTTCATTTTCAAAATCATCACCAATATTGCTTGAGACTTGAATATATATTTTCTCATTTCTTTTTTGCGCTATGAAATCTATTTCATTCTCATACAAGGTCCCAACATATACTTCATAACCTCGTCTTAATAATTCCATTACCACTATATTTTCATAAACTCTGCCATAATCTATATTAGTTGTACCTAATATGGCATATCTAAAAGAATGGTCTGCCAAATAATATTTATCTAAAGAATTTAAATATTTCTTTCCTTTTATATCATATCTTCCTATTTTATAAAAAGCAAAAGCATTACAAAAATAATCAATATACTTTTTTATAGTTTTATCGGTTACATAATCCTTTTGAGAATTGAGTTTTTTAGTAATGTTTAATGTTGATGTAATATTGGAAATATTATCCATTAAAAAATTTCCTAAATTACTTAAAATCTTAGTATTTCTAATATTATATTTTTTCTTAATATCTCTTATAATTAGTGTATTATAGACATCTTCAAGATATTTATATTTATCATTTTGATTATTATAAACATAAGAACCTGGCATACCACCATTTATAACATATTTATCAAAAGCTATGTCAACATCATCATATTTATAATATTTCATAAATTCTCTAAGTGAAAATGGAAATAATTCAATAGAAAAAGTTCTACCTGTAAAAAGGGTGGCTAAATCACTACTTAATAAAAAAGCATTCGAACCAGTGATATAAATATCATATTTTTCCTCAGCATGAAGCCAGTTTATGGCATTTTCAAAATTTTTACACATTTGAACTTCATCTATTAAAACAAAATTTTGCTTTTGGGCAATATAAGAATTAGTAATATAATCATACAATTTTTGTTCATCTTTTAAATCAGCAAATTTTTTTAAATTATAATTTATATGAATAACATTATAATTATTAATATTCTCTTTAATATATTCTTTAAATGACTCTAAAAGTTTGGATTTGCCAGAACGTCTTATTCCTGTTATAACTTTTATATCAGGTGTACCAATTACATTAATCAATTTATTTAAATATACTTCTCGTTTAATTAATCTCATAAATAAATCACCCTATAATTATTATACAACTTATTCCGAAAAAATCAATTTTTTTGAAGTTTTCGGAATACATATTTTTACTAAAAACAAAAAACAAATAAATTTTATATTATATATATTGAAACTTTTCATTAATTTTCAATGAAGAAAAAAATATAACAATTTTATAATTCAAATAAATATACATTTTCTAGATATTTTTCTCTAAATAAATGATTACCAATAAAATTTCCCCCAAGGTGTTTATAAAAAGCATTAGCGGAATTACCATCTAGACAACTAATTATTAATTTTTTGATACCTTTTTTTGTATATTATTAACAGCATAATTATATAAAAGTCTTCCATAACCCTTTCCTTGATATTCTTTTAAAATATATAAAGCCTGAATTTCTGCTCCATCTTTATATTTATCACTATTTAAAGTATAATAAATCCACCCAATTATTTTATCTGGAAATGTTAAAACATAATAATATGGTTGTTCATTTAAATTGTTTTTTAATCTTTCTGCATTTTCTTTTTCCTTAACAAATAATTCTTGTAAAAAATCTTCATCAAGAATTCCCTTATAGGTTTCATTCCATAGAACCGCAATTGAATGCGCTAATTCATGAGAATCTTCTATTTTTCTTTTTCTAATTATCGGTTTCATAACTTATCATTTCCTTACTCAAAATTTCAAACATTTATCAATATGCAATGGTATTTTCTAAACTATTATAATTTCTTACAAAATATATTGCATTAAGAACTAATGTTTGATATAATTTTTATAGGGAAACTTAATTGTTGAGTGCTTGCCAACTTTCTTTTAGAAAGGAGGCTTGATATTATGAAGAAAAAAGATTTATTAATCTCATTTCTAATACTAATTATCATTTTATTAATAGTCTCTGTAATGATTCTATGCATAAAGAAATAGCACTCAATCTAGCATAGATTAAGTGCTTACCATTTAAGAGCAAGTACTCAACTCGGCAAAGTTAAGTCTTCCCTTTTTTATTTTATGCAAGTTCCCTTGACAAATACATAATATCACAAAAAAAGGCTTTTGAAAAGCCTTTTCCTATCAAAATGGTGCCAAATGGGAGAATCGGACTCCCAGCTAAGCATTACGAGTGCCTTGTTTTACCATTAAACTAATTTGGCATTAAATTCCTAAATGGAATTTATTTTTTTCTATTTAAATTTTGTCCCCGATATTTATTATAACATGCTTCGATGAATTCTTCAATTTGAGGCATCTTTTCTTCAATATCTTTAGCTAAAGCTAATTGATTACGAGCTCTTTCTAAATTATGTTTTGGCCTATTTATTTCTACTTTAAAATAAGTATCGCCACAAACATAATCATCTAAAAATCGAATAGCTAGTTCTAAAGTAATTATTTTTATTGATTCTCCCATTAAAGCTACTTCTTCCGGAGTTATACAAGAAGCCATTTCACTTAAATAACCTTCCGTATAAGCTTTAAATAATTCAATATCTAAATGGACTTTACTTAAATCAATTTCATTTTCAAAAGCGGTGGTTGCAGTTGAACGAATTCCATCCCCATAATCAAATAACATACTTCCAGGCATAACAGTATCTAAATCTATAACTGCTAGAAATTCATCAGTATCTTTATCAACCATTACATT
>CANQXB010000104.1 GCA_947627805.1 uncultured Bacilli bacterium | reverse complement strand
GAATTGGGGTTTTAATTTGTTAATTAGAAGACATAAAATGACATAATATATGGCTTTTATTATTTATAATATAATTGGTGAATAAGATGAAAAGATTTAAGGGGAAGAAAAGAAAAAACTATTATATTATTTATTTAGGAGTTTTTTTAATAAGTATGGCTTTAACTATAAATTATTTATATCATCATAATTTAATTAAAGAAGATACTTTAATAAGTATTTTAATGAATGATAATTTTAATATTCAAGATAAAGAATTAGAAGATATCGATTTTATTTTAAAATATGCTTTTAATATAGATAGAGAAAAAGTAGAGGCTATTTCGAAAGAAGAAGAAAATAAAGATAAAGTAGAAATAGAAAATAATAATCAAGAATATTTAGATAATATAGTCTATATTTATAATACGCATCAAGAAGAAAAGTATGATAGTAGTATAACAGAACCTTATAATATTAAATCTGGAGTCTTTATTGCTAGTAAAATGTTAAAAGAATACTTATATGATGAAGGAATTGGAGCCATTGTAGAGGAAGATAATGTTGCGGATGCTTTACATGCCTTAAATCTAAAATATGGTAGTTCTTATAAAATAAGTAGACAGTTTATGGAAAGTGCTAAAAATGAACATCCTTCTTTAAATTATTTTATTGATTTACATAGGGATTCTTCAGTTTATGATAAAACGACCACGAATATTGAAGGAGAAAATTATGCGCGAGTTTTATTTGTGGTGGGTCTTGATCATGATAATTATGAAGTTAATTTAGATTTTGCCACAAGATTTAGAGAAAAGATTGATGCTTATAATCCTAATTTATGTCGGGGAATTATGAAAAAAAGTGGTAAAGGAGTAAATGGTATCTATAATCAAGATTTTAGTCCCCATACCATGCTAATTGAAGTGGGAGGACAATATAATAATATTAGAGAAGTAAATAATACTTTAAAAGTTTTAGCAAAACTTTTGAGTGAATTTATAAGGGATGAAGAAAATGGGTAAGAAGAAAAAGAATTGGCCTCTTAAAATTTTGGGATTATTGTTTATTGTTTTTATGGCTTTATATATTGCCAGTACCAGTGGTTATTATGAAAGCAAAATAAGAGACAAAGTGGTTTTAACTGAAGAAGGAATTAAGGAATTCGAAAGAAAGGTTCAAAATGGAGAAGATATTGACATTAGTTCTTTTTTAAATCAAAAAAGACCTGATTATAGTAGTTATATGTCCAATTTAGGTGATAATCTTACTAGTAGTTTAGAAGTTTTAGTTTATGATGGTGCCAAATTTATTACTGATATTATGAAGTCCCTCTTTTAAATAATTCTATTTTATTGTATAATAAAAGAAGAAAGTTAGGGTTGATAAAATGAGAGTGCTTTGTATTGGCAGTTCTGTGCTAGAAACTACTTGTTCAATTAATGAACCAATAAAAGAAAATCAAATTGTAAGAATAACTGAGAAAAATGAATGTGGTGGTGGTCATGCCGGAAATATTGCTTATTTATTAGGAAAATGGGGAGTTGAAACTTATATTGCTTCTGTCTTAGGAGCCGATGATGCTGCGAATAAAATTAAAAAAGAATATGAAAATATTGGGGTAAGATGTGATTATATTGAAACAACTTATGATAGGAAAACTGCTCAAAATATTGTTATGCTTAATACTACTAGTAAAAATAAAACAATTTTTGAAATTTCTAATAATGCTTTTTTAAAGAAATATGCTTTTGGAATGTCTCCCGATATTATTGTGGTTGATGGTAATGATATTAATGCTTCTATTTCTGCTTTCGATAAATATCCAAGAGTTCCTAGTTATTTAATTGTTTCTCGAGTTACTAATGAAATATTAGAATTAAGTAAATATGTTAGTTTTATTATCTGTAATAAAGAAACCGCTGAAATTCTTTCTAATATTGCTATTGATTTTAATAATAGTACTACTTTAGTTAATGCTTATAATAAAATACGGCAAAGATTTAATAAAGCTGAGCTAATTATTACATTAGGTGAGCGAGGTTCTATTTATGCTATAAATAATCAAGTAAAAATTATGCCGGTAGTTAAGACCAACATTGTAGATACTAATGGGGCTGGTGATACTTATGCTGGAGCTTTCATTTATGCAATGGGAAGAGGATTTGGCCTAGAAAAAAGTGTTGCTTATGCCACCATTGCCTCTTCATTAAGCACAACTAAAATAACTAGTCGAATGTCTATTCCAACGATTACTGAAGTTTCTAATTTCTATGATGAAAAATTTGGAGCTGCGAATAATCCTTATAATACGCAAGCCACTATGACTAGAGAGCAAGAAGCTCCTACTACTCCAAGTCCTGAGGCCGGCAAGGAAACTATACCAAGTGGAGTTAATCCTACCGCTACTCAACCAGAAAATAACGTAATGCCTCCAAATAATAATCCTAATCCAGAAGGCCCTAATGTTAACTAGTAAAACACCTAGTCTTGATCTTCATGGGGAAGAAGTAGCTCTAACTTATGCCTTAGTTAATGAATTTTTAAATGATAATTATAAAATGGGTTTAAAAGAAGTAATAATTATTCATGGTAAAAGCACTAATATCTTAACTAATGAAGTCCATAAAATATTAAAAAGTCATCCTTTAGTTTCGAAATATAATCTTAATAATTGGAATTTGGGAGAAACGATTGTCTATTTAAAAGAAAAATAATGTCAAAATATGGCATATAATTATATCAAATAGCGGAATTGTTTGCCAACTGTTTGTTAAAGAAAATCGAAAATTGTACAAATAGTTGACAACTTTTTTAATTTGTGCTATAATTATCACGTAATTAAGGGGGTAGACATTATGAAAGGATACGTTTTAGATTACGTTAATGAAAATGAATTTAAAAAATTAGAGAGGGCTTTAAAGAAGTATAATATGCTTGCTTTTAAGAAGTTAAACTTTGATTTTTATCCAGCCTTACGTAATGGTAACTTTTTAGGAGAAAAGGTTGATTCAAACAAAATAAATGGGACTGAAAAATATGAATTAAAATTACCTAGTGATAAAATGTTTACACAAATTCATGGGGAAGTTAAATTAATTTATACTGTTCATCATAAAGAGCAAGTTGTAGTTTTAGAGGAAATTACACCAGCTAATATTTTACTTGAAGGACATATGTCCGAACTTACAACATATAAAGGTATAATGATTAGTAAGAAAAATGCTTCCAAAGATATGTTTAAGATTGACTTACTAAATATGCTTCAAGATAAACATTAATAGTGAGGTGAAGATATGAAACAAAAAGCGATAGAAAGCTATAAAAAGTCTTTGCAAGAACTAAAAGATCTTAGTAAAGAAGTTTTTGTAGGAAGAACTTATTTACCATTTTTAATTCCCGAATTAAGTTATTTAGAAGATGAAAAAGATCGAGCTATGAATGATTTATATCAAAGGGAAATGGCGGGATTTACTCCTACCATTCCAGATGATTATGAAGTTCATGAATTAGATTTTGTAAGAAAATTAAATAGATAGAATAAAAAGGGAGAGACTTAGGCAAAACTAAGTCAGTTTTAAGGAGTGAAAAATAAAAGTCGCTCCTTTTTAAGTGAAATAAATGAAAAAAAGAAAAAAATAAAAATTT
>CANQXB010000103.1 GCA_947627805.1 uncultured Bacilli bacterium | reverse complement strand
ACCGTGGGAGTCATACTATTGTTAGAAGGAAAAGTGGGATTTTGATAAAAGTTACCATTCATTTTATCACCTCTTTTTAAATATATGAAAAAGCATTAAAAAACTTGCTAAATTTAAAATTATATATTATCATTATTATAAGGTATGAGAAGAATGAAAAAGGAGAACATTAATAAAAAAGAAATTAAAGAGATACTAGTAACTGGTTTATCTTTTGTTTTTGGAACTTTTCTTTTAGCATTATGCTATAATTTATTTTTTGTGCCTAATAATATTGTTACTGGGGGAATGTCAGGGCTGGCTATAATTGTTCATGAACTGACAGGCTTTGGTTCCCAAGCATTTATATATGCTTCTAATTTTATTTTGCTTATTGTTAGTTTTGCTTTTTTAGGTAAAGAAGAAACTAGTAGAGTAATAATTGGGACTTTTTTATACCCTTTATTTATAACTTTTACGGCGCCGATGGCTAAGTTCCTTTTACCTTATTTTAACTTTTCGGAAATATTAATTACGGTTATTTTAGCCAGTATTACCTATGGGGTAAGTAATGGTTTAATTTATAAATTTGGTTATTCTACTGGCGGTAGTGATGTTTTAGTTAGATTATTATGTAAATATTTTCATGTAAGTGAAGGTAGTGGTGTAATTATAGTTAATATTTTCATTATTTTATTCGGAGCTTTTGTTTTTGGTATTGATACAGCCATTTATGCGGTTATTATCATTGTAATTGGCTCTATGTTAGTAGATAAAATATCCATTGGTATTTCTAATTCTAAAAAATTTATGATATATACTAGAGAATCAGAAAAAGTCAAAAAAGTTATTCAAAATGATGTTAAAACAGGTTATACAATATTTCCAACGGTGGGCGGTTATTCTCATAAAAAGGGTGCCATGATAATGTGTGTCATTCGTAATAGAGATGTTAATTTATTTAAATCAAAAATTTTAGAAATTGATCCAACAGCCTTTTTTGTTATCAATGATTGTTATGAAGTTCAAGGTGGTGTCAAGAGGTCAAATTTACCATTTTTGTAATAGTCTTATTTATGGTATAATTATATTGGTGTATATAATATGAAGTTTATTGAATTAAAAAATGTTAATAAAACTTATTCAACTGGGGTAACGGCCTTAGCTGATTTATCGGTAACTATTGATAAAGGTGAGTTTGTTTTTGTCATTGGGCATACAGCTTCAGGTAAATCAACCTTTATTAAAATGTTATATAGAGAAGAAAAGCCAACCAAAGGTAGTGTTATTGTTGGGGGTGTAAATGTTGCCAAACTTCGGAATGGTCGCGTTTATAAATTAAGAAGAAAAATTGGAGTTGTTTTCCAAGATTTTAAATTACTTCCTAAGCTAACAGTTTACGAAAATGTGGCTTTTGCTTTAGAATGTTTAGGAGTTTCTTCAGAAGAAATAAGACCTAAAGTTTTAAAAGCTATAGAAATCGTTGGTTTAAAGGAAAAAACAAGAAGTTTTCCGCATCAATTATCAGGAGGAGAACAACAAAGAGTTTGTATTGCAAGGGCAATTGTTAATGAGCCTAAACTTTTAATATGTGATGAACCAACAGGAAACTTAGACCCGGATACTTCTAAAGAAATAATGAAAGTTATTGAAAATATTAATAAAGATTTAAAAACGACAGTTATTATGGCTACGCATGATAAAGAAATCGTTAATAGAATGAAAAAAAGAGTTTTATTAATTGAGCATGGTGTTTTAACTGGCGATTATTTGAAAGGAAGTTATAAGTCTCATGAAGCCGTTTAGAATTATTGGTAGAAGTATTAGAGATGCTTTTAAAAGTGTTTTTCGGAATTTTAGTCTAAGTATGGCTTCCATTTTATGTGCGACCATAACTCTTTTAGTTGTGGCTATTTCGCTTTTAATTGCGGGTAATGTGGAAAATGCTACCGATAATTTAAAAGATGAACTAACCATTGTTGTTTATTTAGATAAAAATGCCACCACTGATGATGCTGATTTTATTGAAAATAAGATTAAAGGAATTAAAGATGTTGATAAAGTAACATATAAAAGCAAAGAAGAATGGAAGAATGAAATGAGTGAATACAATGCTTCCTTTGGAACGGTTTTTGAAAATTATGACCAAAATCCTTTAATGGATTCCTTTGCCGTTACTGTAAAAGATGTTAATTCATTAGAAAAAATTGCGAATGAAATTGAAGAAATGGACAAAGTTGCCAGTGCTAATTATGGTGAAGATACTGTTAATACCATTATTTCGGTATTTGATGTTGTGGAAAAAGTAACAATTGTCGTAGTTATTTCTTTAATATTTGTTACGGCTTTCTTAATTACGAATACAATTAAACTAACAATTTATTCTAGAAGAAGTGAAATTGAAATTATGCGTTTAGTAGGAAGTAGTAATATTGCCATTAAATTACCTTTTGTTTTTGAAGGATTTATCATTGGTCTTTTAGGTTCTTTAATTCCGGTAATTGTTACGATTTATGGTTATATAATTGCTTATGAAAGACTAGGAGGTCATATAATCTCTGATTTAATTAGATTAATTCCACCATATAATTTTGTCTTCCTTGTATCATTAGTAATTGCAGGCCTTGGAGCTTTAATTGGTATGGTAGGAAGTTTAATGGCCGTTAGAAAGTATTTAAAAGTATGAAAAAGATAGTTTTAAGAATATTTATAGTTATTTTAACTCTTGGTTTATTTCTTTCCCTAGGAATTGATACTTCGGCCAAAACAGCCCAAACTTTAGGAGAATTAAAGCAAGAACTTACTGATCTACAAAATAAAAAAGCTGCTCAAGATAAGAAGAAAAAACAAACGGAAAGTGAAATTGCGGCGAATAAAAATAAAGTTTTAAAGACTTCTAGAGAACTTGAAGAAACTAAAGCCGATATTGAAACGGTTAAAAAAGAAATTGAAGAAACTAATCTAAGAATTGATGATTTAAAAAATGATTCGGAATCTATTTTAAGACTATATCAACAATTAGAAAGTGAAAATGTTTATATGGCTTATATAACAGGAGCTTCATCAATGACCGATTTAATTATGCGAATGGATGCCATTAATCAACTTACAGATTATAATGATAGCAAAATAAATGAAATGGAACAATTAAGTAATGATAATAAAAAATTAAATAAAGAATTAGATAAATATGAAGTTAAATTAAATGAAAGAATTGAAGAATATGAAGCCGCGATTGATGCTTTAGGTGATGAACTTGAAGGTATTGAAGAAGGTGTTGTTGATTTAGCTACCCAAATAAGTCAAAAGAAAGAAACGATTAAAACTTATGAAGCCATGGGTTGTAAAGATGATGAACTTTTATCAGTTTGTAGTAATTTAACTGATAGTGCTGGTTGGTTAAAACCGGTATCTAAAGGAAGAATTACTTCTCTATATGGTTATCGTAACGCTCCAACAGCGGGAGCAAGTTCTAACCATAAAGGAATAGATATTGGCGTGGCTGAAGGAACTCCTGCTTATGCCACAGCGGCCGGTACAGTTGGAGCCATCGTTAGAAAATCATCTTGTGGTGGTAATATGGTTTATGTATGGGTTAGAGTTAATGGTAAACCTTATACCTTTGTCTTTATGCATTTACTGGAAATAAAGGTAAGTGTTGGTGATGCGGTTAATGTTAATACAGTTATTGGTCTTTCTGGTGGCGGCTCTACGGCAAAGAAAAATGGTGGTTATGACCGTTGTACAACGGGAGCTCATCTTCATTATGGTCTTGCGGAAGGCGGATTCTATGATAGTTCAAACTTTAACTCTCATACTATTAA
>CANQXB010000102.1 GCA_947627805.1 uncultured Bacilli bacterium | reverse complement strand
GCATATGAATGTACAGCTAAAATAAATATCAATTTAGAAGGAGAAATGAGTAAATTTCTTAAATCAAATGATTTAGTGTTAGTAGTAATCAAACCAGGAGAAAATACAATTAGTTATGACTTATCAGAAGCATTAGATAATCCAAATATTAAATTTAATATATATGATTCTAATATAGACCCAATCAAAGCTTATTTAAAATTTACAAATCAAGAAAGTGACCAAAGTGATTTAGCAGGAAAAGAATTAAATATAAGTATAAGTATAAATGACTTTGCATGTGAAATTGAAAAGCCAAAACCAGCATTAGAGATGTTAACTGAAAAAGGAGGAGAAACCTTTAAAGAACAATCAGGAATGTATCGATTTATAGGAACCAATACTCAAGTAATCCACAATTATATATGCTTTGGAACAACCGACTTATCAAAATGTACAAGTAATCCAGATGAATTCATGTATAGAATAATAGGAGTAGCAAGTGAAGATGATAATACAATCAATCTACCTGCCAATTCCTTAAAAATAATCAAGGCTATACCATCAAGTAAATCACGAGTATGGCATAGTACTGCAAACGATATTAAATGGGATTCCTCAGCAATGAAAAATTATTTAAATGAAACATTCTTGCCTGATGCTATAAGTAATATATGGGACAATGGAACAACTTGGGATTCAATAATATTAAGTCATAGTTGGTATAATGTTGACCAAGCTGAAATACAGCGAGCAGCGGAACCACAAACATCACATACAACTGAAAGTAAGATAGGATTAATGTATGCAACAGACTATATGAATGCCGGTGGAGAATCCTCAAGCATCTGGTTATTTATTACTAACGGCTGGACAGGGAATTCTTCTACTAGCGAATGGACAATGAGTAGATATGGCCTTGGAGGAAAAAATTACCATGCGTGGCGTGTGGATACAAGTGGCAACTTGAGCAGCATCGACTATTTGGCCGACATGTTTGCGGTTCGCCCAGTCTTCTATCTTCAATCCGATATTACTTTAACAGGTGAAGGAAATGCTGAAAATCCATTTATAATTCATTCTGCTTAATAATTAAAAAAATAAACAGTGAAATTTCATATAATTTTGCTGTTTTTTCTTTAAATTAATTTACTAAAAATCTATATTTTGATATACTAAAAATAGATTACATATATTTTAAAGAAAGAAGGAATATAATGAAAAGAAATATCATAACAATTGTTGCGACTTTGATTTTTGCTTTAATAGCTTATTATTTTGTTTTACCCCCAATTAATTTAAGTAGTCCTTTATTTTATACTTATGCTTTGATGATTTTAATCTTCTTTGTAATAGTTAGATTTTTTACAACGATTGAGGGTTTTATTAGAAGGGGAAGAATTTATTTAGATAACAAAGTTTTAAATTATTTATGTTTTGGAGTTATTGGTGTTTTTGGTTTAATATTTATTATTAATTTTATCTTAAGTCCTTTATTTAATGCGAAAAGTTACAGTGAAAGAATAAGTGTGGCTACAAATAGTGAATTTGTAAGTGATGTTAAACCAGTTGATTTTACGAAAACTCCTTTAATTGACAAAGAAAGTAGTCAAAAATTAGGAGATAGAAAAATGGGAGAATTTACCAGTTGGGTAAGTCAATTTTATGTTAGTGATGTTTATACCCAAATTAATTATAATAATGATATTGTCAGAGTAACTCCTTTAGAATATGCTGATATTATTAAATATTTTACAAATAGAAAAGATGGTATTAAAGGTTATATAATGGTTAATTCAGTAACTGGTAGTGCTTCCCTAGAAGAAATACCAAAAGGAATGCGTTATATGCCTAGTGCTTTATTCTTTGAAAATTTAGATAGACATTTAAGACTTCAATACCCAACGACTATTTTTGATGAAGCTTCATTTGAAATTGATAATGAAGGTCATCCTTACTGGATTGTCCCAACCGTTAAATATATTGGCGTAGGTTTAAAGAAAGAAATTACCGGAGTAGTTATTTTAGATCCAATTACTGGTGAAAGTAATAAATACAAAGTTGAAGATGTCCCAACTTGGGTTGATCATGTTTATAGTGCTGACCTTATTATTGAACAAGTAGATAACTGGGGAGAATATCGAAATGGCTTCTTTAATTCTCTATTTGGTCAAAGAGATGTTATTAATACGACCGCTGGTTATAATTATTTAGTAATGGATGATGATGTTTATTTATATACAGGTATAACTTCTGTTTCTTCTGATGAATCAAATTTAGGTTTTGTCTTAGTTAATTTAAGAACGAAAGAAACTAATTACTATTTAGCACCAGGAGCGGAAGAATTTAGTGCGATGGCTTCGGCTGAAGGTTTAGTTCAAGAAAAAGGTTATGATGCTTCTTTTCCACTTTTAATAAACTTAAATAATAAGCCAACTTATTTATTAAGTTTAAAAGATAATGCAGGACTTGTTAAAATGTATGCCTTTATTGATGTGGAAGATTATCAAAAAGTAGTTGTAAGTGATGCTTCTTTAGGTATTGAAGCCGCGGCCGAAAAATATTTAGGAGAATCTTTATACACAGGCAAGGTAGAAACGGAAAAAGAAATTACAATTAAATCTATTAAGGCTGTGATAATTGAAGGAAATACTTATTACTATATAATTGATAGTAATAATGATTTATATGTAGCAAATGTTACTGTAGATAGATATCGTTTACCATATTTAAATAGTGATGATAAAATCAAAGTTGATTATAGTGATAATGAAAGTCATAAAGATATCACTAAGATATATTAAGGTGAGTTATGCGTAATTTAGATACTTTAAAAGATTTACTTTTATCTATTGGGAGGTCACTTTGACATTGAAAGTAAAGAAAAAAGATTAGAAGAATTAGAAAGAATTATTAATAGTGAAGGTTTTTGGGAAGATTTTGATAAAGCTAATTCTATTAATATAGAATATAATCATTTAAAGAAAAATATTTATAATTATCATAATTTATTAGAAAGTATTAATACTTTAGAATTTCTAAAAGAAGAAATGACAGAAGAAGAATATGAAGAAGAATATTTTAAAATAAATGAAGAAATAAATACATTAGAAAAAGAAGTTCATTTAAGTGGCGAATATGATAGTTTACCTTGTTTTTTAGAAATTCATCCGGGAGCAGGTGGTACCGAGTCATGTGATTGGTCTTTAATGCTTTTAAGAATGTATGAAAGATTTTGTGAAAAATATAATTATCAATTTGAAGTTATTTATTTAAGCCCTGGTGAAGAAGCGGGGATTAAGTCGGCTACGATAAGAATTGCGGGCGAATTTACTTATGGCTATTTAAAAAGAGAATGTGGTGTTCATCGTTTAGTGCGTATTTCGCCTTTTGATGCGGGAAAAAGGCGCCATACTTCTTTTGCTTCGGTTACTGTTACTCCCGAATTTAGAGAAGTTCCCAATATTGAAATAAATGAAAATGATTTAAAAATTGATGTTTATCATTCCAGTGGAGCAGGAGGACAATCAGTTAATACTTCTAATTCGGCGGTAAGAATTACTCATTTACCAAGTAAAATTGTTGTTACTTGTCAAAATGAACGTAGCCAACTAAAAAATAAAGAGATGGCTATGAAATTATTAAAAAATAAATTATATGAACAAAAAATTAAAGAATTAGAAAGAGAAAAAAATAGTTTAAAAGATACTTCTAAGAATATTGAATTTGGTAGTCAAATTAGAAGTTACATTCTAGAGCCTTATAAACTTGTTAAAGATAATCGGAGTAATTATGAAAGTAATGACCCCGAAAGAATTTTAAATGGGGAAATTAAAGAAATGCTAGATTTTAATTTAAAAAATATTGACTAGTTGTTTTTACAATTAGTCTTTTTTG
>CANQXB010000101.1 GCA_947627805.1 uncultured Bacilli bacterium | reverse complement strand
GATACTGGTTATATTAAAAGCAAATATTTTAAGTTACTTAAAAATAGAGACGTTTATTTTATGGAAAGTAATCATGATGTGGAAATGCTTACGCATGGACCATACCCCATCTATTTACAAAAAAGAATTTTAAGTGATGAAGGCCACCTTTCAAATCAAGCTTCAGGTTTTTACTTATCAAAATTAATTGGTGATAAAACTAAAAAAGTTTATTTAATGCACTTAAGTGAAAATAATAATACCGAAGAAAAAGCTTTAGAAACTGTTAATGCTACTTTAAAAGAATATAATGTTTTATTTAAAGATATTAAATGTGCTAAACAAAATGAAATAAGTGAAGTGATTGAAATATGATTAAAATTATTTGTGTGGGTAAAATTAAAGAAAGTTATTTAGAAGAATTAATTAATGATTATTTAAAAAGAATTTCTAAATATCATAAAATAGAAATAATTGAAGTTAAAGATAATAATAATTTTAATATAGAAACTAATAATTTATTAAAAGTAATAAAAAAAGAAGATTATAATATTGCTTTATGTATCGATGGCCAATCTTTTGATAGTGTATCTTTAGCAAGCTATATTGATAATTTATTTGCTCATCATAGTACTATTGCTTTTATAATTGGGGGATCCAATGGTCTTTCTGATGAGATTATAAAAATGTGTAATACTAAAATAAGTTTTGGCTCTTTAACATACCCTCATGGATTGTTTAGAGGAATTCTTTTAGAACAAATTTATCGTTCTTTTAAGATTAATAATAACGAACGTTACCATAAGTAGAAGATAGAAGTTAAGAGGTAGTTATGATAGGAAATGATTGGGATGAAGTATTAAAAGTAATTGAAAATAGTGAAGGATTTAAAAAGTTTTTATATATGATTAATGAAAAATATAAAACAACAACGGTATATCCTCCGAAAAATTATATTTTTAATGCTTTAAAATTAACAAGTTATAAAGATACGAAAGTTGTAATAGTGGGACAAGACCCTTATCATGGAGAAGGAGAAGCTCATGGTCTTTCTTTTAGTGTGCAAAAAGGCATAAAAATACCGCCATCTTTACAAAATATATATAAAGAATTATATGATGATTTAGGAATTGAACCTTGTGCGTATGGTGATTTAACTAAATGGGCTAAAGAGGGTGTTTTACTTCTTAATGCTGTTTTAACAGTGGAAAAAGATAAACCGGCTTCCCATCGTAATTTAGGTTGGGAACTTTTAACAGATTATATAATTAAATCTTTAAATCAAAAATCGGAACCAGTAGTATTTATTTTATGGGGCAACTTTGCCAAAGAAAAAATGAAATATATAACTAATCCTAAGCATTTAGTTTTAACTAGTCCTCATCCTTCCCCATTTTCAGCTCGTTATGGTTTCTTTGGTTCTCGTCCTTTTTCGAAAACTAATGAATTTTTAATTCATAATAATTTAAAACCGATAGATTGGAGGCTTTAAAAGGTCTCATCACTATCGGTTTTATTTGTATTATAAAAGCTTCTTATTCGACATTTAGAAAGTTTAGCTACAATATTATAAGGAATTGTTTTAATTAATTGATTACTTTTTAGAGCATTTTGATTAAATGATATTTTCGCTGCCACTAAAGATTCTTCCACTAATCTTAAACTATTCATTTTTTTAACAAATTCTTTATCTTTATTTAATTCTTCATAATCATCAGTTAATTCATTAATTAATTTTATTGCTTCATCTAATTTTAAATCTTTTTCATTATTCGTAATAATTAAATCTCTTATAGAGACATAATCTTTTAAATAATCCTTTTTACCAGTTACTTTTTTAACTTCCGTGTTAATACTAATAATTAAATCCAATTTTTTATTTAAGTTTGTATCAATAATACTTTCGGCGGCATCCATTCTTTCTTTATAATTTTTAAGTTTCGTTACGGCACTAAAATAAATTAGAACTAAGATTGCTATTACAGCCACAATAATAGCTAAGATTAAATAACTATTCATTTTCTTCCCTTTTCTTTCTAAATTTGTTTATGATACCTTTGCCTAACATTTCCCGCATTTCTTCTTTATTTAAGAAATAGTAAATTGTAAGAAGAAGAGAACCAATAAAGGCTAAAAGAGGTATTAATAATATTCTTGTTTTAACATTAATAATTATACCACGATAAATTAAAGATAAAAATATCATTAAAGCATAAACTAAAAATAATTTAGGAAGTTTTTTTAAGGTTGCATCATAATTTAAATTAATATCTATTTTTAAATAGGCAAGGGGAATGATTAAAGATACTAGATAACCAATTAAAGTAGCTAAAATAGCTCCATAATAAGGGTAAACACCTATTTTATTAAATAAAACAATTAAAGGAACATCTAAAAATAAATTAATAAGTAAACCACTTATAACGGAGGTATAAATTAGTTTAGTTTTATTAAGACCTTGAAGACCATTACAAATCATAATATATAAAGCATCAATAGCGGCGACAATTATGGAAAATCTAAAGATAATTGGACCATAGACACTTTCCCCATAGAATACTTGCCATATTTGACTTGCAAATATACTCATAAAAATGGCTAAAGGTAAAGCAACATAGAAAAATATTTGTAAAACTTTATTAAATTTTTCGTTGATATCTTTATTATCTCCTTTAGCATTACTTTTTGATAAAGTAGGAACTAAACTTATAGCAATACCGGTAGCAATACTTGTAATAATAGTATTAAGTTTACTTCCCCAAGTAGTAAAAATACTACTAATTGTTTCTACATCATTATCTAACATCCCAATTTTATTTAAACCGCGGTTAAGCAAAATCATATCAGTTGTAGAATAAATACTATTAGCAATATTAATAACGATAAAAGGGATGGCATAGCCAATTATTTTGTGAATTATTTCTTTTCTTTTAGCTTTACTTAAATCACTAGTATCGATTTCTTCTTTTTTTGCTTTATGTAATTTATCAAATAAATACATATAAGCAATAATGGCTCCGATGGAAGCACCAAAAACGGCAACACCCACGGCATTTTTTAAACTTAAATGGAAGACATTTAAAACTAAAAAGCTTCCTAATAAAATAACTATAATTCTAACAACTTGTTCAATAACTTGACTAAAAGAAGAGGCTCCAATATAACCATGTCCTTGTAAATAACCCCGATTAATTGCTAAAAGAGGAACAACTAAAATAGCAAAAGAAACACTTTTTATAACATAAGAAATATCACTAACACTATTACCTTCCGTGATATTACCAATAATAAAACTCGCAATTTGATCAGAAAAAATAAAGCAAATTAAAAAACAAATAGCGGAAAAAATAAAAACTATTTTTTTAGTTATTTGAAACATATATTCTTTTTCTTTATTTTGTTTTAAAGCATTATATTCACTAGCTAACTTACTTATAGCCAGAGGAATACCCGCACTAGATATTATTAAAAACAAATTATAAATATTGTAGGCATAACCATATAGAGCTCCCCCTATATTACCGACAATACCATAAAAAGGAATAACATAAATGATTCCCAATAATTTAGAAATGAAAATTGCAATAGTGGCAATAATTGCCCCTTCCATAAATCCACTTTTTTTCATGAACTCACTTCCATATATTTATTATATTTGATTGTGAACTCTAAATACAAGAAATAAACATAAATTTAGTAAAAATAATGTAAAAATTAATTATCTTTATTTTTAGAATATATTTTTCTATCATCACTACGACAAAGTAAATAATCTAAACTTACATTATAAAAATCCGCAAGAATACATAGTCTATCAATGGGTATTAATTGAATACCTAATTCATATTTAGAATATTGTTGTTGAGTTGTTTTAAGAACTTTTGCAATATCTTTTTGAGAATAATCTCTATCTTCTCTTATTTCTTTTAATCTACTTAATTTCATTGATATTACTCCCTAAAGTAATAATACATTACAATTTATTAAATGTATTGACTTTACTCCTTAAAAGATGTA
>CANQXB010000100.1 GCA_947627805.1 uncultured Bacilli bacterium | reverse complement strand
ATTTTTTCGTTGACAACACTATTTTTCTTCTTCGACTTCTAAATAATCTTCTTGAACATCATCAATTTCTTTTTCTAAATTATCATCAAGTAATTCCACATAATCATCTTCATCTTCTTCAACTGGTACTTTAACCATTGTATTGCCAACTACTTCAACTCCTAATTCTTTTTCAATATTAAGTTCTACTAAGCCATCTTTAATATCGACATTAGTTACTGTCGGTTGTTTTAAACTACGGACAATAATTTCAGAATTATCATTTAAAACCATATCATTTTTTAAAGGAATATTCATTTTGTCGGTATAATTAAATCTCTTAGTACTAACGGCTGTTTTGGTATCATTATCATAAGAATACCAAACATTAACATCAAATGCTCCCTCTACTAAAACACTTCCCATATTATTGGTACCTTTAAAAGTATGGTTAATAATCCAACAGCCTAAAATTGTGTTGGGCTTTTCACTAGTTTCCATCATAAATTTATTACCACTAGTCTTTTTAGCCTTACCTATAACGGCTTTTGTTACTATTTCTCTAAAATTAGTCAAATTTATCACTCTCCTAATTTAATCTATGCTAATACCCAAAAAAAGTACACATATTAAATTAGAAGTAAACTTTTATGCCAAAATTTCTGCCACTTTTCTAAAACAGAAAAAAATTATTTCGGTTCTTAAAATTCTACTGATAGTAAAATTTAATGAAAACACCATAAAATAAGTGGCTGTCTCTTATTTTTTGTCTTTAAAAATTTTTAAAGTTTTTTTGTTGAATTGGAAAAACTTTTTGATTTTACATTTTTTTTGGTTGAATTGGAAAAACTTCTTATTGAAGATTTTTGCCACTTTTGCCACTTTTCTACAATAGAAAAAAGAAAGAAAATTATTTTTCCTTCTTTATTTTCTAAAAGAGCAATTAATCCTCTTGGTGTCACTATCACTGTATTTCTTATAATTTCAATTTACACCAATAAAACTATAAATCCATACTATCTTCATTTAATAAAAATTCTTGAATACCAATAACTAGTATTCCTTCTTCAGTATACCAATGTTTCATATTATCTTTTATCACAATAATCTTCTTAAAATTATCGTTTATATTCATTAATGGTCTTTCTTCTTGAATTGTTTTTTCTCTTGTTTCTAAATTTAATGCTGATTGAATATAATATTTTTTAGTTCCTAAATTACATACAAAATCAATTTCTAATTGTTTTCTTTTATTATTATCTCTCATTTCTACTATTCCCACATCAACATTATAACCTCGAACTAATAATTCATTATATATAATATTTTCCATTATATGATTTTCTTCTAATTGACGAAAATTAATTCTGGCATTACGTAGACCCACATCTGTAAAATAATATTTACTTGGAGTAGAAATATATTTTTTTCCTTTTATATCATATCTTTCAACTTTTTTAAGTAAAAAAGCTTCCAATAAATAGTTAATATAAGTTGTTATAGTTTGTTCATTCACATCCTTTATAGAATTACTTAAAAAAGTATTAGCAAGTTTAGCAGGATTAGTTAAAGAACCAACGGAAGAAGATAAAATGTTGACAAGAGCATTTAAAACATCGATTCTTTTAATATTATTTCTTTCAATTATATCTTTTAAATAAGTAGTTTCAAATAAATTACTTAAATAAGCACTTTTTTCTTCATCCGTTTTTTTAGATAAAATTAAAGGCATTCCACCATATAATATATATTCATCCCAAGCCTCATATTTATCTCCTTTAAAAGCCTCACAATATTCTTTAAAAGTCAAAGGATAGACTCGAACCTCATCTCCCCTGCCTCTAAACTCAGTTATAATATCTGAAGATAAAAATTTAGAATTACTTCCGGTTACATATACATCCACATTTTTAATATGTAAAAAACCATTTAAGACCGACTCAAAGTCATCAACTTTTTGAACTTCATCTAAAATTATATAATACATTTTTTGATCCACAATTAAACTCCGGATGTGTTCATCTAAAACATCAGGATTTAAATATTTTTTATTCTTTCTTTCTTCTAAATCTATTTTTATTATATGGTCTTCACTAATTCCACTTTGCATTAAATAGTCTTTAAAGATTGGGTCTAATAAATAAGACTTTCCACATCTTCTTATTCCAGTTATAACTTTAATCATACCATTTTCTTTTCGACTAATTAATTTGTTTAAATATAAATCTCTATTTATCTTTTTCATGTTTAAACCTCCATTGTATTTTTTTGGCATAATTGCCACTTTTCTACAATGTCAATTATATCACACCATTTTATAGTTATCAATATTCTATTTTAGATTTTTGCCACTTTTGCCACTTTTCTACAATAGAAAAAAGAAAGAAAATTATTTTTCCTTCTTTATTTTTTCTAATTTAGTAAATCCTCCCATATAAGGTTGCAATACTTTAGGAATTAACAGACTACCATCTTCTTGATAGTTATTTTCTAAAAGAGCAATTAATCCTCTTGGTGTCGCTACGACAGTATTATTTAAAGAGCATAAATATTTAGTTCCTTCTGGATCCTTATAGCGAATACCTAATCTTCTGGTTTGGGCATCTCCTAAAATTGAGCAAGAACCAACTTCAAAATACTTTTGTTGTCTAGGACTCCAAGCTTCAACATCACAAGATTTAACTTTTAAATCAGCAAGGTCGCCACTGCAACATTCTAAAGTTCTTACCGGAATATCTAAACTTCTAAAGAATTCTACGGTATAACTCCACATTTTGTTATACCAATCCATACCATCTTCCATTTTACATAAAACAACCATTTCTTGCTTTTCAAATTGATGAACTCTATATAGGCCTCTTTCTTCTAGGCCATGAGAACCTCCTTCTTTTCTAAAGCAAGGAGAATAACTGGTTAAAGTTAAAGGTAGGTCTTCTTCTTTAAGCATTTGCCCAATAAATCTTCCCATCATTGAGTGTTCACTAGTTCCAATTAAGTATAAATCTTCGCCTTCAATTTTATACATCATGGCTTCCATTTCTTTAAAGGACATAACCCCGGTAACCACATCACTTCTAATCATAAATGGAGGTACACAATAAGTAAAGCCTTTACTAATCATAAAATCACGAGCATAACTTAGAAGTGCACTGTGAAGACGAGCAATATCACCTTTTAAAAAGTAAAAACCTTCCCCACTGGTTCTGCCGGCCGCTTCTTTATCTAAGCCATTATATAAATCACATATATCAGCATGATAAGGTATTTCATAACTTGGCACAACTGGTTCTCCAAATTTTTCAATTTCGACATTTTCACTATCATCTTTACCAATTGGAACACTACTATCAATAATATTAGGAATAACCATCATAATCTTTTTTACTTGTTCTTCAAGTTCTTGCTCTTCCTTTTCTAATTTAGGAATATCTTCATTAATTTTGGCTATTTCTTCTTTAATTTTATTAGCTTCCTCTACTTTTTTCTCTCGCATCAAAGAACCAATTTGGGCACTTAATTTATTTTTTTCACTTTTTAAATTATCAGCTTTCGTTTTACATTCCCGATATTTAATATCTAGTTCATATACTTCATCAACTAAAGGTAACTTTTCCTCTTGAAATTTCTTCTTAATATTTTCTTTAACTAAATCTCTTTGTTCTCTTATTAATTTAATATCTATCATAATTTTCCTCTTTCCTAAAATAAAAAGAATGATACTAAGGAGTCTATTTAGACGGTACCACCCTTTATTTAACTTGTTATTTTAACGGTTTTTATCCGGTATTTTTTAAATACTCATCCGAAGGAGATTCATTATACTTTAGCCTTATTAGTTCACACCTGCCACTAACTCTCTTAAAAGTTTCGTATAACTACTAGTCTTCATCAACGATTTATTTCATGCGATTCATTTGATTCATTACTTGTCTTACTTGTTTTTGACTTGGTTTTCTTCCCATACTACTCATCATTGTTTCAATCATTTTTTCATTAATTGGAGGATTTTTCGTCAAATACTTTTTCAT
>CANQXB010000099.1 GCA_947627805.1 uncultured Bacilli bacterium | reverse complement strand
TAAAAAAAGAACCATTAGGCTCTTCCTGCATATTTTCCATCTTTAGTTGTAACTAAGATTTTTTCTCCTTCATTAATAAATAAAGGAACTTTAATAACTATACCAGTTTCAAGTTTAGCATCTTTTTGGGCATTAGTGGCCGTATTTCCTTTAACGGCTTCGGTAGTTTCCACTACTTCATACTCTACTTTTTCTGGTAAAGTAATACCAATAATTTCTCCTTCATAAGAATCTATCGAAATATCAATACCTTCTTTAATAAAATCGGCATCGTCTCCTAAAATCTTTTTAGGTACTTCAATTTGTTCATAAGTTTCATTATTCATAAATACTAAATTATCACCACTAGCATATAAATATTGAACTTTACTCTTATCGACATGAGCTTTTGTTATTTTTATATTAGTATTAAAGGTTTGTTCAACAATAGAACCTGTTTTTAAATTTTTTAATTTTATTCTAACAAAAGCTGGGCCTTTACCTGGCTTTACATGTTGGAATTCTTGGATTAAACATAGGTTACCATCAATAATAACGGTCATACCATTTTTAATATCATTAATATTAATGTTCATTTATACTCCTCTTTTCTAATTATTTCTTTTCTTTTGCAACAACATTTTTACGACATTTAGGACAATATTTTTTAACTTCTAAACGTTCAGGATTGTTCTTTTTATTTTTACTTGTTGGACGTAATTCCATACCGCATTCTGTACAACGCATAGTAACATAATTACGATTTTCATTCTTAGCCATAATAGAGACCTCCTCACCTAACCACCATATTATACCAAATTTTTACTCTTTTTCAAATAGAAAGTTCATAATACTTTGGGAAATGTATCTAGTTATATAAACTTTACTATAATTATATTCTTTAGAAACATAAATATTTGGAGCTAAAACCACCACACTATACTTCGGATTATCATAAGGAGCAAAGCCCACAAAAGCAATGGAAGTTGTCTTGGTGTCCATCACTCCATCATTATTGGTATCGATGAATGTCTCACTTGTTCCTGTTTTACCGGCTGGATTATACTCGCTTTTAATATAACTCCTTGCTGTTCCACTGGTGGTAGCTAAATGCATGGCCTCTTTTAGTCTTTCTAAATAGCTATTATCTAAGCTAACATTATTTAAAATGGCATAATCATTTTGCTTTAAAACTTCTTCTTTAGCTTTTATTTCTTTCATGAGTTGCGGTTTTCTTCTTATACCCATACTGGCAATTGTATTAACATATTGAAATAATTCTATCGGAGTATAAGTATCATATTGGCCAATACTTAAATTAAGCAGTAAATCACTCGAAGTTAAAGACCCTTTGATACCCGTTTTTTCATTAGGTAAATCAATCCCTGTCATATTTCCTAAACCATATTCTTTATACATATCTCGCAATTTATTAAAGTCATCAATACTAGTATTTAAAGTCATATTATATTTATAATTTTGATTAGTAAGGCCAATAGCTATTTTAAATTGATAATAATTACTACTTTTACTTATGGCCGTTAAATCATTAACTTTACCCAAATTTTTATAACTACATTTAATTGGAACATGAGCTAGTTTTATACAACCATCTTGAACACTTGTACCAATATCGATTACTCCATATTTATAACCAGTGCTAATTGTGGCCATTTTTACGACACTTCCCACGGTAAAAGAAGAATTAATTAAATTAGTATTCACACTTTTAAAAGTTTCATCTTCTAAAGAAACTAGTTTTTGCCCACTTAAAGCTATAATTTCTCCAGTATTAGGGTCGCCAACAATACTATAACTTTCACTAAAATAATCGGTATTCTTTCTTTTTTTGGCTAAAATAATGTTTTCTCTTAAAATACTTTCTAATTTAAGTTGCGCTTCTATATCAATCGATAAAACAAGGTCATTACCATTTTTCCCTTTCTTAATAACACTTAAAGTATTATCATTATTTACGCGATATAATTCTTTTTCGCCTTTTAAATAATCTTCATATTCCTTTTCTAAATAACTTAAGCCCACAATATCATTTAAATTATAACCTTTTTTTAAATAGTCTTCTTTTTCTTCTTCTGGAATACTCCCAATGGAACCAAAAACATCTTTTAAAGTATCTCCATAATTATAAACTCTTTCCCAAGTAAGTTCCGTGCTAATACCTTCAATATTACTATCTACTAAATTACTATATTCTGAATCACTAATATTTTTCTTTAATATTTTTTTAGCATAAGAATACCCTTTATTCATTAGTTCATAAATGGTAGCAATTTCCTTTTCTTCTTCTGATAAATTATTTATTTCCTCTTCTTCTATTCTTTCTAATTTTAAATTTTCTAAATCTTTAGTAGTTAATTTGCGCATTTTAAAAAGTTCATATTCTTCTTCTTTAATTAAATCATCACCATTATTATGCGTAAGTAACCAATATTTTTTTAAAACTTTATCATTTATAGGTATTTCCATTATTTGAGCTAACTTTTGAGCAATTTCTAGTTCTTTTTCAACTGTTACTCCTTTTAATTTAGTATAAAATAAAGTTTTGATACCCGTATTATCTACTAAAACTTTCCCATTTCTATCTAATATTCTTCCTCTAGGAGCACTTTCTCCATAAACATAATTGACTATTTTATCTTCTAATTTATTTAAATTTTCTGCATGAGCACCTAAATTTAAATAAAGCATTCTTCCTAAAAGAACTAAAAAAATTAGAACTATTACACCATATTTTTTCATAAACTCCACCATTATTAGTATGGTAAACTAGAGTTATAGTATTCATTTTTAAGAAAATACATAAAATATTATAGGTGAATAATTATGTTTAATATTGTAGAAAGATATATAAGTAAAATAACTAAAGAAGATGTCAATAACTTTGCTATCTCTAAAAATATTAATTTATCGGAAAGTGAACTTGATTTTACTTATGAATTTTTAAAAAAGAATGCTCTTGAAGCTTTAAAAAATCCGCGTCTTTTTGATATAACTCGTTATAAAGACCACTATACAAAAGAAAACTTTAACAAAATCGTTAAAGTTTATGAAGAATATAATTCTCTTTACAGTCGTTATTTATAAGACTCTCTTATATCATCAATTAAATTAGGATTGAAAAGACCTTTCTTAAGCATTTCAATTTCTAATTTGTAAGGAGGATAAACTAATTCTTTTTCAGAATCATTTTTACTTATATAAGGTGTTTCTAATATTTTAGGAACATTTTTTAATTTCTCATTATTTACGATTTTAATTAAACTTTCAAAGCCAATTGTTCCATAACCAATATTAGCATGTCTATCTTTATGACTACCTCTTACATTTTTACTATCATTAACATGAATACATTTAATTTTTTCTAAAGGAATAGATTTAGTAAATTCATCTAAAAATAAATCAAAATTGCTCATATCATACCCGGCATCATTTAAATGACAGGTATCAAGACAAACACCAATATTAGAAGATTTAACTCCCTCTAAAATAGTTTTAATTTCTTCAATAGTTTTGCCACATTCACTACCTTTACCAGCCATTGTTTCTAAAATAATCATACACTTATCATCATCATTAATAATATAATTTAAAGCTTCAATAATATTATTTAAACCTTCTTCAGTAGGATGTTTAACACTACTACCAGGATGTAAAACTATATATTTAATTCCTAATTCTTCACATCTTTTAATTTCAGCCTTTAAAAAACTAATGGAAAAATTCCAAGCTTCTATTTTTTCTTTATTAGCTAAATTAATTATATATGGAGCATGACAAATAACATTTTCCATTTTAATATCGTTTTCTTGCATTAATTTTAAAGCTTCAAGAGTATATTTAGAATCTATTTTACTTCGAAAAGTGTTTTGAGGAGCTCCTGTATATAACATAAAAGCATTAGCTCCATAACTTAAAGCTTCTTCTAAACTTCCTAATAGTTGTTTACTGCCAAAATGGACATGACTACCTATTATCATTAAATCACTGCTTTCTAATTTTAATTATAAACTGTTTTGACTTATTTGACTATTATTTTTTAGTTATTTTAATTTCTGTTTTAATATTTTAAAAAGAATAGTCCT
>CANQXB010000098.1 GCA_947627805.1 uncultured Bacilli bacterium | reverse complement strand
AACTCTCATTTTTCCCTTTGTTTATGGGAATTTATGAGAGTTTTTATTATTAACAACTGATAAATTCAAGATTATACTATACAAATTTTAAATATGCAACTAATTTTTGTGATTTTTTTTAAAAAAGACATTTTAAATTAAATGAAAACCTTCGTAATTCATTTTTAAAAAATTATTTTGACAACATTTGTCGAAAAGCTTTTAAATCCAACATTTTATGATAAAATCTTAGTAGGTGACTATAATGCGAATAGATTTTTTACTTAATGAGTTATTAAAAAAGGTCGAGTATGTTACTATAAGTGTCGAAACAATAAACCTCAAACACCTTGACAATAAAAGGTAAAATCGTTTATAATTTCTATTGTTAGAAGGTGGTTACATGTATACTGACCGAATTTATTTAACTCCTCAAGAAATACTAGAAAAAGAATTTAAAATTGATGCTCGAGGATACAGACCTCAAGAGGTTGATAAGTTTCTTGATATGGTAATTCGTGACTATACTGAATACAATTCTATCATTAAAAAATTTGAAAAAGATATTAAGGACTTAATGGCTGACAATAGTAAATTGAAACAAGAAATAAGAAGTTTAAATGAACAACTTGAAATTTCTAAAGTCGAAGAAAATACTAATCGGATGCCAACAAACGTCGATTTGCTAAAAAGGATTAGCCAATTAGAAAAAGTCGTATTTGGTAAAGAGGAATAATATTTAGACAAATGCTACATCAATAAGTGGTGTAGAGGAAAGTCCATGCTCACACAATCTGTGATGATTGTAGTGTTCGTGTTTAGGGAATAAATAACCTAAAGTAGTTTTTAACTAACGGCGATGAAAGTATCTTAATTTAAGATATCAGTAATCATAAAGTGCCACAGAAACGCAGTTGCTTGGTAACAAGCAAATGAAACGAGGTAAACCCCGCGAGTGAGAAACCCAAATTATGGTAGGGGAATCGCAATAATGGAATTAAGAACATTTAGCGGATACATTAATTGTATAGATAAATATTTGTCACTCATTTATGAGTACAGAACATGGCTTATTAGTATTATTTTTAATTAAGGAGTGAAATACTTTGGAAGATATTGCTGAACTCTTAAAAGGAACAAGAGAAGAATCGGGCATTGAATTAAGTGAAGTCAGTAAAGATTTAGATATTAGCGAAATTGTTTTAAACAACATAGAAGATGGTAAAATAGGGTCATTCAAAGATGTTTTTACATTAAAAGAATATCTTTCTGATTATGCTAAATATTTAGGCTTGGACCCTGAAAAAATATTAGATGAATTTAATGAGTATCTCTTTGAATACACATCTAAAATTCCTGTTAAAGAAATAGAAAAAACTATTGAATTAAATACTAAGGAAATGAATGAAAAATTATCATCTCCCTATACAAAAGTTCATTTAAAAAATCCTAAAGGTTTTTATATTATTATTTATATTTTAATTTTTGTACTTGTTGTTTTAGCAATTTTTTGGTCTGTTAATCAAGTAACGATTGAAAAACAAAATGCTTATGTTGTAAGTTATAGAAAGTAGTGAATAGAATGAATTTACCAAATAAAATTACCATATTTAGAATTGCTTTAGCAATTTTAATGTTAATTCTTTTATTAATACCATGGTATAATTTAGGAATAGATTTTCCTAAATATATTATAAATGGCGAAGTACTTAGTTTAAAATACATTATTGCAGCGGTGATGTTTGTGGTTGCTTCATTAACTGATTTTATTGATGGTTATATAGCGCGTAGTCAAAATATGGTTACTGATTTTGGTAAAGTAGCTGATGCAATTGCCGATAAAATATTAGTCAATGGCCTTTTAATTATTTTAGCCTATGACCATTTAATCCCTGTTTTAATTCCCGTTATTATTATTACTCGAGATATAATTGTTGATTCTTGCAAAATGGTTAGTGGGAATAATGGAAAAGTAGTAGCGGCAAGTTTTTTAGGAAAAGCCAAAACTATGTGTATGATGATTGGGCTAACTTTGGTTATGTTAAATAATATTCCTTTCACTTTTTTAAATATTCCTATTGATAATTTTTTGGTAATGCTTGCTACTTTATTATCTATTGTCAGTGGTTGTGAATATTATTACAACACTAGATATTTATTATTTTCAAAAAAAATGTAAAGTCATAATTTTTAAAGCCATATGGCTTTTTTTGTGTTAAAATATAGATAGCGGTGAGTTGTAGTATGAGAAGTAAAAAAAGAAAAAAGTTAATAATTTTAGGTGGTATTATTCTATCTTTAGTTTTAGGAGCTTTAATCGTCGCAAATATCTTTATTACTTCATTATCTATTGATATTAAAGGAAATAAAACTTTAACTTTAGAAGTTGGCTCTAAATATGATGAATTGGGAGCAAAAGCTTATTTAGGAAATTTATTTTCGAAAAAGGAAGTAGATGTTACAGTAACGGGAGATGTCGATACTTCTAAAATTGGTACTTATACCATTACTTACGAATCTAAGAGTCACAATTTAACGAAACAATCTAAAAGAACAGTTAAGGTTGTTGATACTGAAGAACCGAAAATAACTTTAAATTCTGAAGTTAAAATTTGTAAAAATAATAAAACTTTTGATATTGATGCCACCGTTGAAGACAATTATGATGGTGACCTTAAAGATAAATTAGAATATAAAATAGATAAAGATAAAATTATATTATCAGTTAAAGATAGTTCCAACAACTCTACTCAAATAGAAGAAAAAATTACCTATATAGATACGGAAAAACCAATTCTTAAATTAAATGGTTCCACAACAACTTATGTTAAAGTTGGTACAAAGTATGTTGATGAAGGAGCTACGGCAAGTGACTCCTGTGATGGTGATTTAACTTCAAAAATTGAAATAACTTCTAATGTCGATATAAACACATTAGGAGATTATCAAGTATCTTATAAAGTTAGTGATACGGAAGGCAACAGTGAGTCTTTAACTAGAAAAGTAGTTGTTACAGATAAAGATAATCTTGTTAATGGCTTTGTTAGTGATGGCACAATTTATTTAACCTTTGATGATGGCCCTGGCCAATATACAGCGGAAATCTTAAATATATTAGATAAATACAATGTTAAAGCTACTTTCTTTGTTACATCCCAATTTTTTAAATATTTAGATATGATTAAGGAAGAGGCTAATCGAGGGCATGTTGTAGGAGTTCATACTTATTCCCATAAATGGTCTATTTATGATAGTGTGGATGCCTACTTAAATGATTTTAATAAAATGGAACAAATAGTTTTTGAACAAACGGGAGTTCATCCTAAATATTTCCGTTTTCCAGGGGGAACTTCTAATACCGTTAGTCGTAGTCATAGCCAAGGAATAATGAGTAAACTATCTAGTTTAATGACTGAAAAAGGCTATACTTATTATGATTGGCATGTTGATAGTTGTGATACCTGTAAAGCCAATGGTGTCAATGATATTATATCTAGTATAAAAAAATATGTTAAAGGAAATCAATCTTACATAATATTAATGCATGATATTAAAAAAAATACCCGCGATGCCTTACCAACTGTAATAGAATATTTACAAAGCAAAGGTTATAAGTTTAGCTCATTAAATGAAAATGCTCCTTTGAAACAATTTAAAGTTGCCAATTAAGGCACCCATACCAAATTTTATGTGTTTCATAAGATACATTAGAAAGGAAATATTTTATGGAACAAAATAAATTTGAGTATAATAATGAAACAAGTTTTGGAAGTACAATGAATATGGGTAGCATGAGTACTTCAACAAGTTCTTGTTGTGATATGGGAAGTATGCAACCCCAAACAATGATGTGTCCACCAATAGAGGAATGTCCTCAAGAAAGGGTATGTCATCGTTATATCTGCTATGAAGTTCCGCATATTATGCCATGTAATACAAGAGTAATTAACCATCATATTTATAGACATACATACACACCTTGTTTTACCACTTGTGAAGAAAACGTTGTATCTAATGTTTATGACCAAAAATGTTGTTTTTAAATCTCTTTTTAGAGATTTTTTTCTTGGCTATTTATCTTAAATAAGTTATAATCTTGAATTTATCAGTTTTGAAAGAGTAAAATCTCCCAATCCCTTTGTTTATAAGGAGTTGAGAGATTTTTT
>CANQXB010000097.1 GCA_947627805.1 uncultured Bacilli bacterium | reverse complement strand
GCTTGTGCAGCAGCAAGACGCGCAATTGGTACTCTAAATGGAGAACAAGATACATAATCTAGACCAACTTTATGGCAGAATTCAATACTACTAGGTTCACCACCATGTTCACCACAAATACCTAAATGAATATCTGCTCTTACACTTCTTCCTTTTTCCGCAGCCATTTTAACTAAAGCTCCTACTCCAACTTGATCAAGTTTGGCAAATGGATCAATTTCATAAATCTTATTTTGATAATAAGAATCTAAGAATTTGGCGGCATCATCTCTAGAAAAGCCAAAAGTCATTTGCGTTAAATCATTAGTTCCAAAGGAGAAGAATTCAGCTTCTTCGGCAATTTTATCAGCAGTTAAAGCCGCTCTTGGTATTTCAATCATGGTGCCAATATGATATTCCATATCGCTATGTTTTTCTTTCTTTACTTCTTCAGCTACTTCAACAACAATATCTTTAACAAATTTAAGTTCTTTTGCTTCCCCAACTAAAGGAATCATGATTTCTGGTTTAATATCATAACCATCTTCTTCTTTTACTTCAATCGCGGCTTCCATTAAAGCTCTAGTTTGCATTTTAGCAATTTCAGGATAAGTAACCGCTAAACGACAGCCACGATGACCCATCATTGGATTAAATTCATGTAATTCAATACATTTATTTTTAATGACTTCTTCGCTTACTCCCATATCTTTAGCAAGTTCTTTTATTTCTTCTTCCGTTGATGGTAAGAATTCATGTAAAGGAGGGTCTAAATAACGAACTGTCATAGGTAAACCTTTAAGTTCTTTATACATCGCTTTAAAATCATTTTTTTGGAAAGGAATAAGTTCATTTAAAGCTTTTTCTCTTTCTTCTTTAGTACTAGCTAAAATCATTTTTCTAATTTTAGGAATTCGATCACTTTCAAAGAACATATGCTCAGTCCGACATAAACCGATACCTTCAGCTCCTAGTTCCACAGCTTTTTTGGTATCTCTTGGATTATCAGCATTAGTTCTTACTCCTAAAAGACGATATTTATCGGCCCAAGCCATAATGCGACCAAAATCACCAGCAACTTTGGCATCTTCTGTTGGCACATCGCCTTTATATATTTTACCAGTGTTTCCATCTAAAGAAATATAATCGCCTTCTTTGAAAGTATAGCCTCCTAAACTAAATTCTTTCTTTTCTTCATCTATTTTAATATCACCACAACCAGCGACACAACAAGTACCCATACCTCTAGCCACAACTGCGGCATGACTAGTTCGGCCACCTCGAACAGTTAAAATACCTTGACTGGCTACCATACCTTCAATATCTTCAGGAGTTGTTTCTAGTCTTACTAAGACAACTCTTTCGCCTTTACCACCTTTACCAAGTCTTTTAGCATCTTCGGCACTAAAGACTACTTTTCCAGCCGCAGCCCCTGGTGAAGCCGGTAAAGCTTCGCCAATACATTCGGCTTTCTTTAAATCTTCAACTACAAAAGTTGGATGCAATAATTGATCTAAACTTTTAGCTTCAATTCTTAAAACAGCTTCTTTTTCATCTATCTTTCCTTCATCAACTAAATCACAAGCTATCTTAATTGCTGCATAAGCCGTTCTTTTACCATTTCTTGTTTGTAAGAAATATAGTTTACCATTTTCAATTGTAAATTCCATATCTTGCATATCAGCATAATGATCTTCTAGCTTTTGAGCAAGAGACATAAATTCTTGATAACATTCTGGTAAATCTTTTTCTAGTTTTGTAATTGGTTCTGGAGTTCTTACACCTGCAACAACATCTTCACCTTGGGCATTAATTAAGTATTCGCCATAAATACCTTTTTCACCTGTTGCTGGGTTTCTGGTGAAAGCTACTCCAGTACCAGAAGTATTACCCATATTACCAAAAACCATTCTTTGAACATTTACGGCAGTTCCCCAACTACTTGGAATATCATTCATTCTCCGATAAACAATAGCTCTTGGATTGTCCCAAGAACGGAAGACAGCTTTCACCGCTTCCATTAATTGAGTATGAACATCTTGCGGAAATTCTTCCCCATGCATATGTTCTTTATAGACATTTTTAAATCTTTTAATTAGTTCTTGTAAATCTTCCGTTGTAAGTTCAGTATCGTAAGTAACTCCTCTTTCACTTTTTAACTCATCAATAATTTTTTCAAAATAAGATTTGTTAACTTCCATAACAACATCCGAATACATTTGAATAAATCTTCGATAGGAATCATATGCAAAACGAGGATTATTGGTACTTTTAGCAAAACCTTCAACAGATACATCATTTAAACCTAAATTTAAAATTGTATCCATCATTCCTGGCATACTAGCTCTAGCCCCACTTCTTACGGATACTAAAAGTGGCATCTTTTCATCACCAAATTTTTTACCCGTAATATCTTCTAATTTTTTAATTGAAGCGAGAATTTCTTCTTCGATTTCTTTACTAATCTTCTTCCCTTTATCATAGTAATCGGTACAAGCTTCGGTCGAAATAGTAAAGCCTTCGGGAATAGGTAGTCCTAAATTAGTCATTTCGGCTAAATTAGCCCCTTTTCCTCCTAGAATATCTCTCATATCTTTATTACCTTCATTAAATAGGTAAACAAATTTTTTCATATTTTTATTTTCCTCCTAATAAATATTGTATCATAGGAAGAATAATTTAAAAAGAAACTTTTTAATTAAATTCATCTTTTATTATTAGGATGACATTTTAAATAAACACTTCGAAGTCTTTCGTTACTTACATGGGTATAAATTTCGGTTGTATTTAAATTTTCATGTCCTAAAAGTTCTTGAACACTTCTAAGGTCTGCCCCTTCATCAAGTAAATGAGTGGCAAAAGTATGTCTTAAGGTATGAGGAGAAAATTTATGATTTAATTTAGAACCTAAAGCAATTTTACTCATGATTTCTTCAATACTTTGACGACTTAATTTTCCGCCAATATTATTTACAAATAAATAAGGAATATCACCTTTTTTTAATAATTTATCTCTTACTTTTAAATATTTTTCTAACAAATCTTTTGCTCTAGCCCCAAAATAAACAATTCGCTCTTTGCTTCCCTTACCCATTATTCTTATAGATAAATCTTGCATATCTAAATTATTTAAAGTAATATTACTAAGTTCCGATACTCTTATACCTGTCGAATATAAAAGTTCAAATAAACATTTATTTTTAAGGCCATTAACACTATTTTCTTCTAAAGAATCTAAAACTTGTTCGACTTCAGTTTCATTTAAAAAATTAGGTAATTTTTTCTCTAATTTCGGATTTTTTACCCTTCTAAAAATATTTTCTTCTAAAATTTTTATTTCCACTAAATAATTATAAAAACTTCTTAAAGCACTTAGATTTCTGGAAATAGTTTTATTACTATATTTTAAATCATCCAAAAACTTTAAATAAGCAATAATATTTTTTTTATTAATTTTTAAATAATCTAAATGATAACTTTCTAAAAAGTGATGATAGATATTTAAATCACTTTCATAATCTAATTTAGTCATTTGCGAATAATTTAATTCTTTTTCTAAATATTCTAAAAATTTATTTTTAGCTTCTTCTATTTTCATAGCAAAATTATATCACAAAAAAAAGAAAGTCGCTAGGCAACTTCCTCTATCTTTCTTAATGTTCTTTCTTTATCTAATTCTTCAACTTCTCCATATTCATTAAAATCAATAACATTTTGTTTTCTTTTAGCTTCTAAATTATATATGGTAAAATATAATTCTCTTGCATCGGAATATGATGATTTAGCTACTTCTTCAATTATTCTAAATAATTTATTTTTATCATTAACTTTTAAAGCTTCTTTAAAATTATTTAATAATTTTTGAATCACACTAATATCAGTAAATAACTTTTCGACTAATTTTTTAAATTCCCCAAATAACTTGTTACGATCATTAATTTCTAAAATTAAATCACTATGATAATAATTATTTATAACTTCTAAAGTTTCTTTGTATGTTACAGGGTATCTTTTAACTCTTTTTAAATTATCGCCGTGTTTAACATAACCATAAACCATTAAAGGGTATTCAAAATATTCACTTCTCGGCATATTACTATTTTTTAAAGAGCTTCTTATTTCCTCTTCCGTAAATTTACTTGTAAAATTATCAATACTAATTAAAGTATTATCTACTTTTAAACCATTATTGATACATAAATCTAAACCTTGACATTCAACTGGATTAATATCACCAATTTTTCTTTCTAAAACTAAACAATATATTATATCTTTCATTATTATT
>CANQXB010000096.1 GCA_947627805.1 uncultured Bacilli bacterium | reverse complement strand
ATTATAACATGTCTAATCACTTATAAACAATATAAATATTAGGCATAAGCATATAAAAAAATATCTTTACCTCATACATTACGGTAGGAGGTAATTTTTTTATGTTATTTGATGATAACAACGTAAATTTAGATTTAGCACTTTTTAATTTATCTAATTTAAATATTCCCCAAAATAATATTGTATCTAAAGTGAATAATATGAATTTAAGCACTAAATTTTTAACAGCAAAAGAAGGATTCTTAAAAGGCAATATGTTTAAAGATGAATATTTACCATACAAAAATTTAACATATTTAGATATTCGGCCAAAAAGTGATCGCGAAGCTAAACTTTATAATGTTATGCAATATGCTTTTGCTATAAACGATATGAATCTTTTTTTAGATACTCATCCTACTGACAAAGATGCTTTACATTATTTAGAAGAATTAATTAAAGAGGAAAAAGATGCCAAAAAAGAATATATGGAAAAGTATGGACCACTTACCGTAACTAAAACTAAAGGTGAAGAATTTAAATGGATTGATAACCCTTGGCCATGGGAAGAATTTAGAGGTGATATCTATGTTTAAATATGTTAAACACACAAATTTTCCGATTAGTATTAGTAAAAAAGATTTAAGAATGGCTAAACTACTTATTACGCAATATGGCGGTTCTAATGGAGAGTTAGCGGCATCTTTAAGATACTTTAGTCAAAAATTCACTATGCCTGATGACAAAGGTAAAGCCTTACTTAATGATATTGCTACCGAAGAACTTGGACATTGTGAAATGATATGTACTATGGTTAAGCAATTAACTCAAAATGCAACAATTGAAGAATTAAAAGAAGCGGGACTTGACCCCCATTATGCCGAACATAATAAAGGAATCTACCCTGTTGATGCTAATGGTGTTCCTTTTACCGCTACTTATTTTGCTGTAACGGCTGACCCTATTGCTGATATTATGGAAGACATGGCTGCCGAACAAAAAGCTAGAGCTGTTTACGAAAATCTAATCGATTTAACTACTGATGAAGATGTTTTAGCCCCACTTTTATGGTTAAGACAAAGAGAAGTAGTTCATTTTAATCGTTTCAAAGAATTATATGAATATTATAAAAATAAAGGTTATTAAAAAGGACTTCATTTGAGCCCTTTTTATTTTACCATTTCAAATTCGTATATATTTAATAATCTTTCTAAATCTTCAGCTTTAAGAATTGTCCCTTTTACTCCATCTAAAATATTACTATCTTTTATTTCCCCATCATTTACATATATTATAGCAGGAACATTTTCTAAGGAATCAATTTTTAAAACTTCTTTTATTTTAGAAAGATAATTTTCATCATCCATTAAATCAGTAACATCGATATAGTAAAATATATCATTTATATTGTAAGTATCAATTAAAACTTTTAAATCTTTTTCAAAATTATATACATCTTTATCACCAGTATAACCTAAATATATAAAATATGATGAAGGTAATTCTTGACTTATATGGTCAAATTCATCTAAAGTTGTAACGGTAGTAACAATAGTACTAGAAGTAATTAAATAACTTTTCATTAATTTTTCTTCAGATTTAAGTTGATACCATTTAAAACTGTAAAAAATTACTAATATTCCACCAACTAGTATTAATAAAGCATATAAATAATTTTTAAAACCAATTTTAGGTTTACTTTCTTTTACCTCACTTTTTTTAGGAGTTTTCTTTACTTCTTTTTTTGTTACGGCTTTAGTTTTTGGAGTTCTTTTTTGGGAAGTACTCATATCATCATATCCTTTCAATTATTATTTTATCATAATTTTGAGGTTTGTAAACTCATTTTAAAAATTTCTTTTAAACATCGTCTATTTCCTCTTCATTTTTAACTAAAACTTCTCGCGGTTTACTACCATTTTGAGGTCCAACAATTCCTCGAGCTTCTAATAAATCAATCATTCTCGCCGCTCTATTAAAGCCAAAGCGGAATTTTCTTTGAATTAAAGATGCACTAATTTTACCGGTAGATATAGCAAAATCAACAACTTCATTATACATTGGGTCATCATAATCATCTTCTCCATTGCCACTACCAGAAGAAGAATTAGATGTTCCACTAGCTACAGTAATATCTTCTGAATATTGAGCTTTCATTTGTTTTGTACAATAATTAATCAATCTTTCAATTTCTTCATCAGATATAAAGCAGCCTTGAATTCTTTCAGGAGTATTTTCCCCCATCGGCAAGTATAACATATCACCTTTACCTAATAATTTTTCAGCCCCACCCATATCAAGCGCCGTTCGTGAATCAATTTGACTAGCTACGGCAAAACAAATACGAGATGGAATATTAGCTTTAACTACACCCGTTATAACGTTAGTTGAAGGTCTTTGGGTAGCCACAATTAAATGAATACCGGCCGCTCTTGCTAGTTGGGTAATTCGCATAATTGAATTTTCTACTTCTTTTGAGGCTACTAACATTAAATCTGCCAGTTCATCGATAATAACTACCCAATAAGGCATCTTTGGTAAAGGACTTTCCGGATGCTTTTTGTTTTCTTTTTCAATATATTCATTATATTCATTAATTTTTTTAACTTTATGATTAGCAAAAGTATCATAACGTCTGTCCATTTCCGCTACGACATTTTGCAGCATAACGGAAGCTTTCTTAGGGTCGTTAACTACGGGACAATATAAATGGGGAGTTCCATTATAATTAGTAAGTTCCACTTTTTTAGGGTCAACCATTATAAGTTTAACTTCATAAGGAGTATAATTCATTAATATGGAACAAATGATAGAATTTATACAAACAGATTTACCACTTCCTGTAGAACCAGCGACTAAAAGATGAGGCATCTTTGTAAGGTCCGCAACAATTGGCTTACCCATTAAATTTTTTCCTAAAGTAATCATAATATCATATTTGCTTTTAACACTTAAATTAGCTTCTAAAATTTCTCTAAATGGTACCGCACTAATTACTTCATTAGGAATTTCTACACCAATCGTACTTCTTCCGGGAATTGGCGCTTGTATACGGACATCTTTAGCAGCTAAAGCCAAAGCAATTTCTTTATTGATTGATAAAATATGACTTACTTTAGTTCCCGCCGGAACACAAACTTCATATTGCGTAAATGCTGGTCCTACTTGAATATTAACCACTTTACCAGTTATTTTAAAATCCCCTAAAACTTGCTCTAATAAATCTTTATTAGCCATTATTCTTGCATCATTTTCGGTCTTTTTATTTCCCTTTACTTCTTTTAAAATACTAATTGGTGGTAATTTATATTTTCCATCATTAACCGGATTTTCTAAAACTAATGGCTCAACTTCCACTATTTCATTTACTGAAGATTCTTTGGTTTTATTTTTAATATCTTCTAATCTATTAATAACAATTTTTTCTTCTTTAGTCTCTATTTTAGGACTTTCACCAATTACTTCTTCACTTACATTAACAATACTTTCTTCTTCATTACTTTCTTCTTTATTCTTCTTAATAAAACTCTTAATCTTATCTAAGACATCACTAAATGTTATATCAAATAATAATATTACACCACTTATAGCCATAACTACTAAAATAACAATAGTTCCGACTCTTGCAAATAAAGCATATAAAACACTAATCGTCGCAGCTCCAATTAAACCTCCCCCAATAGAAATGGAGGTATTTCCTGTATTTAATACTGAAGCTGCCATATCAATGGAATTAATTCGATCCATATATTGGTCAAAAGTTATTTTCATAATATCAACAGGATTTTCAATTTCATTTAAAAAGGTAAAATGACTAGCTACTAAAATAACTAACATTACTAAATAAAAACCAATTAAACGGGAAGAAAAAAACTTTGGCATTTTTCTTTTAAATATCATAAATAAACCCACTAAAAGAAGATAAATTACAAAAACAATCCACCATGAACCTAATAAAAACATTCCAAATTCTTTAATTAAAGTTCCTATATAGCCAAAACCAAAACCAATTATACCTATAATGGCTAAAATTAAACCCGTTAATTCAACACTCATTCCTTTATTTGTATTTTCTTTCGATTTTTTCCGTTTAGCCATAAGTATCACCATCATAATTATAAACTAGATTTTATTTTTTGACAATTAATTCTAGATTTAATATAATTATTTTTACGGAGGCAGTTATGATTAATGTTGTTTTATTTGAACCAGAAATACCTACTAATACAGGAAATATTATGCGGACTTGTATTGCTAGTCATACGCATTTACATTTAATTAAACCTTTAGGTTTTAGTTTAGATGATAAATATGTAAGAAGAAGTGGTGTCAATTACATTGATAA
>CANQXB010000095.1 GCA_947627805.1 uncultured Bacilli bacterium | reverse complement strand
GTATCGCAAAATTTTGTAGGTAAAAATGGGGAAAGAGGAGCCGATTTTATCAATTGTAGTGCTTGGGGAAGACAAGCCGATAATATATCTAAATATTGTCATAAAGGCTCACTTGTATCTGCGGAAGGAAGAATTAGAACCAGCAGTTATGATGCGCAAGATGGGACAAAAAGATATACTACCGAAGTTGTTTGTGATACCGTTAATTTCTTAAGTCCTAAAAATTCTGGAGAAGGAAGTGCAAGTAGTTATCAAAATAATTCTGCCCCAACGAGTGAAGAAGCTAATTTAGATATTCCGGAGATGAATTTAGAAACAGCGGATTTAACGGAGGACCCTTTTAAGAGTTTTGGCGAAGAAATAACTTTAAGTAGTGATGATTTACCATTTTAATTAAAGGAGGAAGAGTAATGGCGGAATTTTATCGTAAGAAAAAGAAAATATGCCAAATGTGTGCCGGTAAAAGTGTTGATTATAAAGATGTTATGATTATCAGTAAATATATAAATGAAAAAGGTAAAATATTACCAAGAAGAGTTACTGGTGCTTGTGCTAAACATCAAAGACATATTGCCGAACAAGTTAAATATGCAAGATTTATGGCTTTAATACCATATGTTAAATAATTGAAGTTCACAAAAATTTGTGAATTTTTTTCTTAAAATTAAAAAAATTTTCTCCAAAAAAAAGGAAATCGAAGGGTGAGTGCACTATATATATTAGTGAAGGGAGAAAATTACAATGCGAAAAATATTATTTAAAATGATTTTAAAAGAAATTAAAAAAGATGATCAAATTACGGAGGGTTATTTAGCTAAGAAGTTTCAAGTATCAGAAAGAACAATAAGAAGATATATGCGCATATTAAAAGACGAGGGCAAAATAGAATTAACTGGTAGAGGAATTAAAAGAAAATGGAAATTATTATAAAATATCTTAAATATATGATATAATAATAGAGACATTTATAGGAGGTATCTATGAAAGTTATTTTACTAGAAGATGTTAAGGGGAAAGGTAAGAAAGATGATATAATTAATGTATCCGATGGATATGGTAATAATTATCTTATTAAAAATAAATTAGGAGTTTTATATACGGAAGGAAGTAAAAAAGTTCTTGATAAAGAATTAGAAATTAGAAAGAACGAAGAAGATGCCTTAGTTGAAAGTTATCAAGAAATAGAAAAGAAATTAAAAAATAAAACTTTTAAGTTTAAAGTTAAAGTTGGGACTAGTGATAGAGTATTTGGGAGTATTTCGCCAAAACAAATATATGAGAAGTTAAAAAGTGAAGGTTATGATATTCCGAAGAAAAGTATTAAAATAGAGGGAGTTATTGATTCCTTAGGAGTTCATGATGTTTTAATTGAATTACATAAGAAGGTAAAATTTATAATAAAAATAGAAGTTAGTAAGTAGGTGATAATGTGGCAAGAGTTATGCCTTCCAATAAAGAAGCAGAAATGAGTGTTTTAGGGGTTTGCTTTTTAGATAATTCTTTAGTAGATAAAGTATGTGAAGAAGTAAATGAAGATATGTTTTTTGATGAAAGAAATAAATATTTATTTACGGCGATTAAAGAGCTACATGAATCTGGTATTCCTATTGATGCGGGAATGATTAAAGAAGAATTAGATAAAAAGAAAAGACTTAATACTATTGGGGGTCTTCCTTATATAAGTGAAGTTATTGACTCTGTTATAACCACAGCTAACTTAAATTATTATCTTAATATTTTAAAAGAACATGCGACAAGAAGAAATTTGATAAATACGGCGACAGAAATTATTAATGAAGCTTATGATGAAGAAAATGTCACAACAGTTTTAGATAATGCTGAAAAAAATGTTTTAAATGTGGTTAAGACAAGAGAAGTTAAAGATTTTATACCCATTGCCGAAATATTAAGAAGAGCGCAAGCTAAATTAGAAGAACTAGCAAAAACTAAGAAAATCATTACAGGACTCGAAACTGGATTTTATGATTTTGATAAAATTACCACGGGATTTCAACCGGGAGAACTTATTATTCTGGCGGCTCGTCCTGGAATGGGAAAAACAGCCCTTGCTTTAAATATGGCAACTTATGCGGCAAGAACTACGAAAAAAGCGGTCGCTATATTCAACTTGGAAATGCCAGCGGAACAACTTGTTAACCGAATTATCAGTGCTCAAGGGGGTATTGATAGTTATAAATTACAAACTGGTTCGATGCAAGAGAGAGATTGGAAAAGATATAATGAAGCCATGAATAATTTAGCAGAGACTAATCTTTATATTGAAGATAATTTAGGAATTACAGTTTCTGATATTAAGGCTAAATGTCGAAGACTTGCTAATATGGAAGAAGGTTTAGGCTTAGTAGTTATTGATTACTTACAATTAGTTACGACAGGTAATAAAAGAGTAGAATCAAGACAAGTTGAAGTATCAGAAATAAGTAGAAGTTTAAAAACGATGGCTTTAGAACTCGGGGTACCAGTTATTGCTTGTGCTCAACTTTCTCGTAATGCTGAAAGAAGAGAAAGTAATATGCCCATGCTAGCGGATTTAAGAGAATCTGGTTCTATTGAACAAGATGCGGATATAGTATTATTTATTAATCGAAAAGATTACTATGAAGCTAAAAAAGACCAAAATGAAAAAATAGTTCCCGCGGAACTCGTTATTGCTAAACATCGTAAAGGTTCTTTAGGAACAATTGACTTACTATTTGAACTTAATATGAGTGCTTTTCGAAGTGTAGCTAAAGATTTTAAGGAAGATTAATTATGAAATTTAGAGAAAAAATTGTGACCGAATTAATATGTGTTGTGGTAATATTCTTATTCTTTTTAGTTAATAGTGTTTATAAAGATAATACTCAAGTAACTAAAATGTATAATGTTTATTTAGATGGGGAAGTAATTGGAAGTATTAAAGATAAGAATGCTTTATATGCTTTAATTGATGAAAGACAACAAACTATAAAAGATAAATATCATGTTGAAAGTGTTTACCCTCCTAATGGTTTAGAAATAGTGGAAGAATATTCTTATAATCCTAAAGTAGCAGATTTAAATGATATTTATGAAGATATTGAAAAGACTAATGATTTTACCATATATGGTTATAAAGTTCATGTATCAGAATCAACTGAGCATAAAGCTTTTGATATTAATATCTTAGATAAAGAAGTTTTAAAAGACGCTATTGAAAAATTTGTTTTAGCTTTTGTATCTGAAAGTGATTATCAAAATTATTTAAATGGAACTCAAGAAGAATTAGATGATATAGGACATATTTATGAAGATATGGACATTTTAGAAGATATTACCATTAAAGAAAGTTATTTAAGTATTAATGATAAAATCTATGAAAATAGTGATGAATTAGCACAAGAATTATTATTTGGTTTTAATTATGATGAGCATAGTTATACTATTAAAGAAGGAGATAGTATTGAATCTATTTCCGAAGCTAATGCTTTAAATACGCAAGAATTTTTAATTGCTAATCCTAAATATGCTAGTAAAGATAGTTTGCTTACGGTAGGTGATAAAGTTAATATTACCTTAATTGCTCCGCAACTTTCATTTAGTTATGATATTAATGAAATTGAAGAAGTAGTTACGGAATATAACACTACAATTACGAGAGATAATTCTAAAAGTCCATCTTATTTTGAAATTACCCAACAAGGAGTTAATGGTTTAAAAATTCAAGAAAAGAGATATACGGTTGTAAATGGTGAACCAAATACGAATGTTGATGTTAAAGATAGAGAAATTATAAGAGAAGTAGTTGACCAAATTACGGTTAGAGGTCGAATTGATAACGTTTGGGGTTGGAATCGTTGGCAAGATACTGGTGTGGGATGGCGTTGGCCTACTGCTAATCCTTATGCTATTACGAGTGAATTTGCATGGCGTTGGGGAAAACAACACAATGGTATCGATATATCTGGTCCAGGTATGGGCTCTAAGATTTATGCCGCCAATGATGGTGTAGTTGTTCATGCTTCCAGTGGTTGTCCTGACAATGGTAGTTACCCAAATAACTGTGGTGGTGGTTATGGTAACTATGTTGTTATCGATCATGGCAATAATGTTTATACTTTATATGGTCATATGCTTCAAAATATAGCTGTTAAAAATGGCCAAAGTGTCTCTCGGGGTCAAGTTGTTGGCTATATGGGTAACAGTGGTCAATCAAAAGGAACTCACTTACACTTTGGGGTTTCTTTAGGTAATCCAACTAATGGTGGAGGTTCTTGGCAAAATCCAAGAGAGTTGTTCAGATAATGAAAGCTTGTATTTTTGCCAGTGGCTCCAAGGGCAATATAACTTATGTCGAAACCCAAAATCA
>CANQXB010000094.1 GCA_947627805.1 uncultured Bacilli bacterium | reverse complement strand
AACTAACAATATTTTTTTTAATATTTTATTATCAATCTTTTCTTTCATCATTTCTTACCCTTAATATTTCTCTATTTTATTTTAACGAAAAATACGATATCATATATTATGATTATATCGTTATATTCGTTAAAAGTCAATATCTCATTTTTCGTTATGATAATTTTTCTATGATGGATTATGAATAGATTAAAAGAATTAAGAAAAGAAAAAAATTTACTACAAAAAGATATCGCGACTTTTTTAAAGATGAGTCAAAATGGTTATTCCCAATACGAAACAGAAATAACAGATATTTCCACAACCATTCTAAGACATCTTTCCGAATTTTATAATGTCTCAATAGATTATATTTTATGTTTAACTAATATTAAAGATAAATACCTATCTTCTAAAGTTATTACTCCAACCAACTATATGAATAGATTAAAAGATATTAGAGATGATTTAGATTTAAATCAATTTAAAGTTGCCAATATTTTAAATATGAGTCAAACCGGTTATTCAGCTTATGAAGTAGGCATATGTGATATACCCACTAAAGTTTTAAAAAAATTAGCTTTATATTATGATGTTCCTATTGATTATATTCTTTATTTAACTGATGAAAGAATTCCTCATAAAAGAAAAAAATAAGAATTTCTTCTTATTTATCTCTAACTGTGGCTTTAAATTTTTCTAAAATATCTAAAATTATTTTATTAAATATTTCCATAACTTCTTCTTCCGTTAAAGTTCTTGTATTATCTTCAAAAGTTAATTTATAAGCAATACTTTTTTTATCACTTTCAATTCTATCTCCTGTATAAACATCAAAGATTTTAATATCAGTAAGAAGTTTTCCCCCACTTTTTTTAATAGCTTTCAAGATATCAATAGAGGGAATATCTTTATTAACTACAAAGGCCACATCTTTTTCCACTTTAGGGTATTTATTTAATTCTTGATATTTAATATCTCCAGTTTTATGTTCTAAAATTTCACTTAAATCTATTTCACAAACATAAATATCTTCTTTAGAAACTAATGGATGTAATTTACCAAAATAGCCAATATTTTGACCATCAATAGTTATTTCACTATTAATTTTAGGATGAATTTCTTTAGGTAATTTATCACTTAAAGATAAAGTATAACGATTATTATAACCTAAATAGTTAAGTAAGTTTTCCACAATTCCTTTCATTAGATAAAAATCGACTTTATAATTTAAATTATTCCAAGTATTATTTAAGTATTCACCACTTATACCAAAAGCTAAATGCGTATTTTCGATATATTCATCTTCTTCATGATAAACATTAGATATTTCATAAATAAAGACATCATTATTTTTCTTTTCTTTATTATATAATAAGACATTAACTAATGATGGTAAAATACTTTGTCTTACACAAGATTTTTCTTTTAACATTGGTCTTAATAATTTAATAGTCTTACCAAATTGATAATTATATTTTTGACTTTCTTCTTCACTTACTAAAGTATAAGTTCTAATTTCATTAAAGCCTAAGTTACGCATTTTTTTAGAAACTATTTTTCTTAGTTTAACATTTTCTCTATATTCACCTTTTTTAGTTTTAATTAAAGGAAGAGTTGGTTCAATCTTATCATAACCATAAATACGGCCAATTTCCTCGATTAAATCTTCTTTTTGTTTATAGATATCTTGTCTTCTATTAGGAATTGTAACAGTATAAACTTCGCCTTTTTTCGTATAAGTAAAGCCTAAAGCCTCTAAAATATTATCTACTTCACTACTCTTTATATTCATTCCTAAAATACTATTAATACTTGTTAAAGATACTTCCACTACTTTAGGAGTTTTATCTACTTTATCATAAGTAACCATACCTTTAACTATTTTGGCATCAGCATATTTTTCCAGTAAATGACAGGCTCTTTTAATAGCTTCTAGAGTAAATTCATAACTTAAAGGTTTTTCGAGTCTTAAACTAGCTTCACTCCGAAGACCCAAACGAATGGAAGTATATCTTATATTATAAGGATTAAATATTGCGGACTCAATTAAAATGTTTTTAGTGTTTTCAGAGATACCACTGTTAAGACCACCCATAACCCCAGCGACACATAAAGGAGTATCACCATCAGATATAACAATATCTTCCGGAGTAAGTTCTCTATCAACTCCATCTAAAGTTTTAATAATTTCTTTATCATGAGCCATTCTAACAACTATTTTATCACCCACAACATCTTTATCAAAGAAATGAAGAGGTTGGCCATACTCGAGCATAACATAGTTTGAAATATCGACAACATTATTGATACTTCTAACTCCCGCAGCTTCTAATCTTCTTTTAATAAAAGTAGGACTTTCTTTAATAACTACATCTTTAGCCACCATTAAGTTATACATAAAAACATTATCAGTAGTAACATCTAAAGATACATAATTACTAACGTCTTCATCTAATTCTTTAAAACTAACATCGGGCATCGTTACTTTTTTACCTAGGGCTGCGGCTACTTCATAGGCAAAAGGTAAATGATTATTACAATCAGTTCGATTCGGATTTAAATCAAGTTCATATAAAGTATCATTAAAACCTAAATATTCTAAAGCATCTTCCCCAATCGGAGCATCCTCAGCCAGTTCCGTAATTCCTTTAGCATAAGTTTCTTCTGTTTTTTCTTCTAAACCAAGTTCAAATAAAGCACAAATCATGCCATTAGATTCAACACCTCTAATTTTGCTTTTTTTGATCGTAAAATCCCCGGGCAATACAGCACCCTCTAAAGCTACAATTACTTTTAGGCCTTCTCTAACATTGGAAGCTCCACAGACAATTTGTAACTTTTTAGCACCTACATTAACCAAACAAACATGTAAATGGTCACTATCAGGATGCATTTCGACTTTTTCTATTTGCCCAATAACTAAATTATCAATTTTATTGCTAATGACTTTTTCAACATTAATTCCTGCATCCGTAATCTTCCGGGCTAATTCTTTTTTATCTTCACCTTTAATATCAATATAATCATTAACCCAATTTAAACTAATTGCCATCTTAATACTCCCTTCTATCAAATTTTTTTAACATTCTCACATCGTGATTCATATAGAATACGCGAATATCTTGAATTCCATATTTAAGCATTGCCAATCTTTCAATTCCAAAACCAAAGGCAAAACCATTCCATTTATCGGGGTCATAACCACAATTTTTAAGAACAATAGGATTTACCATACCAGCTCCGCCAACCGTAATCCAACCCGTACCTTTACAAATATTACAACCTTTACCATTACAATTAAAACAACTGATGTCCATTTCCACACTAGGTTCCGTAAAGGGATAATATGAAGGTCTAAAACGGGTACTTCTTCCTTTACCAAATAACATTTTAGCTATTTCTTCAAAAGTTCCTTTTAAATCTCCTAAAGTTATATTTTTATCAACAAGTAATCCTTCCATTTGGGTAAATTCATGAGAATGGGTTGCATCATCTTCATCCCTTCTGTAAGTTTTACCTGGACAAATAATCCTAATTGCCTCTTTCCCTTCCCCTTTTAACATTTCTCTTACTTGGACGGGACTTGTTTGACTACGAAGTAAATATTCTTCTCCTTTAATATAAAAGGTATCTTGAGCATCTCTTGCGGGATGTCCTTTAGGTAAATTTAATAATTCAAAGTTATATAAATCTTTTTCTACTTCTGGACCTTCCACTACATCATAGCCCATACTCATAAGAAGACTTTCTAAACTTTCAATAATTCTTTCAATAGGATGCGCACTTCCACTAGTAATATTGGTTCCTGGTAGAGTAACATCTATCGCTTCACTTTCTAATTTTTCATTAATTATTTTTTCTTCTAACTTATTTTTAATTTCTTCATATTTAGTATTAAAAGTGTTTTTAAGTTCATTAACTTCCATTCCAAAGTTTTTCTTTTCTTCATTAGGTACATCTTTAATTAAACTATTTAAAATGGTAATTTTCCCATTCTTACCCATATATTCTACTTTAATATCTTCTAATTTCTTTTCATCAGTAATATCATTAAATATATTTTCTAATTCCTTACTAATTACTTCTATTTTTTCTTTATACATAATATTTTTTCCTTTCTTCTAAAATAAAAAGTTCATAAATAACGGCTAAAGGACGAATATAATCCGCGGTACCACCTTTATTTATGAACTTGCTCATACTCTTTTATTCGTATTGTGAATAATCCATTATTTACTCCTTAATTTGAAATTCAGTTATTAGAGTACTATAAATATTTTCACCCTTATATATTTATTCTCTAAACTAGTTTTAATAACCTACTTTAATTAAATCATTGTAAATACTTTTAATAATTTTCAGCTTTTCTTTCAAAATAACTTTTAGCATGTTTACATACTGGACATATTTCTGGAGCTTTTTTACCAATAACAACATG
>CANQXB010000093.1 GCA_947627805.1 uncultured Bacilli bacterium | reverse complement strand
CCCAAATTTCGCCATTTACATTAATAAATAAATAATTTAGATAAGTAAAGAAAATACCTAAAGGTAAATTTAAAAGAATAGTTATAGAACATATAAGAAGATTAAGAATAAATTTAATTATTATTTCTTTTTCTAATTTAACTAAATACTCATTACTAACTTTTTTATTATTAATTTTTTCTAAAGAAACTCCTAAACTATCATATTTATCTACAATTTCTTGAAATTCTTCTTTAGTCACTATGCCATCTTTATTTAATAAAGTATCAAATAAATCGCCAAATTCCTTTTTTATATTATTTAATTCTTCTTCTAAAGAAGCATAATCATAGCCTTCAAATTTTAAAGTTACTAAATCTTTAAAAAAAACATTGATTCTTTGAAAAAAATTTTTTATATTTTGCAACATACAACCACCTATTTGCTAAAACTATATTATACGAAAAAAATTAATTTAGTCAAGAAAAAAAGAGGTTTAATCCTCTTAAAATATTCTATTTTTCTTCTTCAACTTTTAAAACGTTTTCACCTTTATAGTTACCACATTTTGGGCAAGCTCTATGAGGTTTAATTGAAGCACCACATTTTGGACAAGTTGTAACTGTTGGAGCTTCTTTCTTTAAATGAGTTCTTCTCATTCTCTTTTTAGTTTTACTTGTTCTTCTAAAAGGAACTGCCATAACTAATCATCACCTTTCAATAAATCTTTTAATTTTTCAAGTCGTGGATCAATCCCAGCGGACTTATCTTCTTCATTTTTTAACTCCCAACCATTACCTTTTAAATGAGCATCAGAACATTTAGTATAACTAATTGGGACTTCCAATACAATATTTTGCCATAAAAGTTCTTTTAAATCAAGTGTATTTTGCACTTTTTCGTAAACATTTTCATAATTTTCCTCTAAAACATCCAAATTTTCTTGAATATAAATAGAAAAATGATAAGGAACTACTTCTAAAGTAATTGAGTCATTGATAAGCATTTCCCCTGCAAAATTTAAATTTAGATAGATTATTCCTTCTCTTTCTTCAATATTTCCTTTAACATAAGCATCTTTTAAACCTTTTATTCTTGGATCTATACTATCATCATATGAAACTTTCTCATTAATCTCTATGCTTTTTTTAATATTTAATTCATCTAGTGCAATTTTCATTTAAACTACCCTTTCTTTAATTCCCTTTTAATTATACTAATAACTATTAATTCTTGCAAACATTTTTCGGGAGTGTTATTATTTATTTAAGGTGAAGCATATGTATAAATTAAAGTACTATTCTTTAAATAAGGAAGAAAAAAAGAATTTAAAAGAAGAATTTTATCAAACTGAATTAGGTCAAACGATTAAATTTCGTTTAAATCGCCTTTTTTTAACGGGAATTGTGGGAATAATTTTTGGTACTATTTTAATTATTTTAAATAAAAGTATTTGGGAAATTACTTTAGGAATTACTTTGATTATTATTTGTATCATATTTCTTATCAGTAGTTTTACTGTTAGAATAAATAAAATTAATGATTATTTAGTTAAAAAGCAAAAGAAAAAGAAATAACACATATTATTTAATATGAATTATAAAAGAAGAGATATGCAAAAATTAAAAAATGAAGATATAATTTGGTATATCTATTTTTTAATTGTAATCTTTGCTTTAATAGCCAATAATTATGAAGAAAAATACTTAATAAATAATAATTATCAAGATAAATTAAAGGGCAGAAAAATTAATATTGTTCTTTTAATTGTCGCTTTTTTTATCTATTTATATTTTACGAGTGAAGCTATTGAAGACTTAAGAATATCTAAAATGACTAATACCGGTATAAGAAAATCAGAAGAAAGATTAATTACCACTCTTACTTTTTTAGTGGCCGGTACTCTCGCTATTTATACAGAACTTGATGATAATAGTACGGATATTGATTTAGCTATTTTTTAAGATGCTTTATAATAAATTTGGTTTTTAAGAAGAGCAATTCCTTTTAAATTAAAAAGTTCGGAAACACTCATTACTTGATAACCTTTACTATAAAGAAGAGGTAGTAACTTTGAAATAGCATTAACCGTAGTTTCATAAGAATCATGAAATAAAATAATATCGCCATCTTTAATATTATCTAAAACATAATTAACAATATAATCGGTATTTCGATATCGCCAATCATTAGTATCTAAACTCCATAAAATAAAAGAAGTCGGAATAAGATTGGTTTGACTTTCATAAATATTGCCATAAGGTGGTCTAATTAAAGATAAATCTTTAGAAAATAAATTAGTATAAATATCATTCATTTTATTATAGTCATTAACTATTTCTTCATTAGTTAATTTCTTCATATTAGCATGATTATAAGTATGACTACCTATTTCACTTCCTTGAGAATTAATACTTAAAAGTAAATTTTCATTATTAATAACTCTTTCCCCAACTACAAAAAAAGTAGCATGAAAATGATTATCATTTAAAAATTCCAATATTTTATCTGTTTTATTTTTATTTGGACTATCATCAAAAGTAAAAGCGACAGCCTTTTTAGACAATGTATAATCATAACCACTTTCATTTTGATATTCACTATCTAAAAGAACTGTAAAATTTAAATATTCTTTAATTTCATTATAATTAACTTTTAAATATAAAAGCTCCTCTACTTTAGGTTCTATTTCATAATTACTAAAATAGATAACAAGTTCATTTTCTCGCAATAAATATTCTCTTTGCACTTCTTCTTTTATTAAAGCTTCCGCCATAAATTTAGGGTATTTTAACTTTAATAATTCCGCAATTTTAGCATTATATAAAGATAATTTATCTTCTTTAATTAAATCATTAATACTTACTTCTTTATCGCTATTAGTTTCATAAATTTTACCAATATAATTATCTTCACCATCTTTATATAAAAAAGAAGTTAAAGCATTTAAAATGTTTTTTTCTACTAAAACATAATCGGGATTTTCTTCATAAAAACAATAGTCAATTATTTTGTCTTCTTTTTTAAATAAATACATACTTAAAATAAGAATATTACTTATTCCTAAAATAATAATTATAATTTTTAAAATACTACTTCTATTCATACTTTTAGTATGGCTCTATTTAAGAAAAGTATTTATTAGCTAACGCGTTTTAAAACTCTTTTTAAATATTCTTCTTTAACTATGTAATGACTTTTAATTTTTTTATTTAAATATTCTCTTTCAAAAGAATTTAAAATATCATCAATTACTTTAATATTTTCTAAAGATAATTTACCTTTTATTTTCATATCTAATATTTCACTGGTAATAGCATAAAAACGCTCTTCATCAAATTTTTCAATTATATGTAAGTAATCATGACTTGTTAAACGATGCAGTAAAGCTCCATTCCAAAGATATCTTCCTTCACCTAAATTTTCCGAAGCATAAAAAGAAGCCGGAATTAACAAGTGATGATAAGTTAATTCTTCTAAATAATTAAATGGGTAACCCATAAAATCAAATCTTAATTTTTCTAAACAATATTTTTTAATTAAAATACTTTTTACTGCTTCCATCTAAATCCCCCATCAAGATTTTTTTAATTCTTTAGAATCTCTTTTAAATTTTCTTCATATGTATTATACCATATTTGATTATATTCTAAAGGACTTAACTCTTTATTACCTACTTTTTTATTGACAAGTTTTACAAAAGGAGTTGTATAATCTTGACCATTTTTAATACTTTTTAAGATTAAATCACTCCAAACAAAATTATCTTGGTAATATTTGGTATTTTTGACTTCTTTTTCTAACTTTTTATAAGTATCTTTAACCTTAAATTCTTTTAACTCGAAACTTATTTCTTTATCTAAATTTATTAAAAGATATTTATAAGTTGGGCCATCTGTAGGTTCCCCAATAGAACCAGGATTCAAAAATAATTTGCCTTGATATTCTTCTTTTAAATATCTATGAGTATGGCCAAAAAGACAAATATCAAAATCATATTTAGTTATGTATTCTTGAAATAATTTTTCAATTGTATCAACAGTATGACCATATTCATCACCATGAATAAGTAATATTTTGTATCCCTTTAAATTAATTATTAAATGATTTTCTAAGGAACTTAAATAATTTAAATCTTCCACTTCTAAGTTATTATAAGTATAACTTATAGGGCGATAATTACTATAATCTTTTAATTTAGGATTAAAATTCAATAAATATTTTTCCCGATTACCTAAAATGACATAATCCCCGTATTCTTTGATAATTTTTAAAATCTCTTTCTCATTCTCTCCATCAGTTAGATAGTCTCCTAAAAAAAGGACTTTATCAACATTTTGGCTCTTCAAATCTTGGATGGCTAACTCTAAAGCTAAGAGATTAGAATGGATGTCACTAATAACCGCTAATTTCATTAAAATCATTCCTTTATTAACAATATTATAACA
>CANQXB010000092.1 GCA_947627805.1 uncultured Bacilli bacterium | reverse complement strand
GTACCCCACATACATAAGACCATTACCCATGATGCCACCCATACCATCTTTACCATATTTAGTTTTTTCTAAAGTACTTTTTAAATCGACTTCTTTATTTCTTTCCGTAAGAGCAATTGTAACAGCAATGATAGCGGGATCTAAAGCATGAATATTAACTCTTTTTGGACTAGATGCATAATTTGCTCCGGCTTTAATTAATTCTTCATAATTACTTTGACAAGCTCCGGCAATGATAACTAATTTTTCATGACTTTTTTCATAATTTCTTGCTGCTTTTACCGCTTTAATAAAGTTCTTCGTATTTTTATAATTTTCATTATCTTTAATGCTCCCTTTTTTCTTATAATAAGCATCATGACCCGTAACAATTAGAATATCAGGTTTATATTCTTTTAATAAAAGTCCCACTTGTTCATACATATCTTCTTCTTTAATCTTTTTCCCTATGGCATAGACTCCTTCACTTTTATAAAACTTTAAACATTTATCTAAATATTCACTATCACCATCTATATGAAGTATTTTTCCAGGTAAATAAAAGTAATCATCTTTAACAATATCTTTAGTTCCTCTTTCCCCTTCATAAAAATTATCTTCTCTTGGTTTTTCACATTTTACTAAATCGGAAAAAGGACTATCAGCATATAGTCTTACTTCCACTCCTTTTAAATAATATAAACCATCTTTTATACTTATAACTTTAAAGACCGTATCGTGATTATAACTTTTTCTGGTTACAAAATCCCCTTTATTAATTTTCAAACATATCACCAGTAAATTTTATGAATAAATATTATTTTTATGCTTATAAAAAGCCTTACATAAAGGCTTTGATATTTAAGTCATAAATGATTATTTCACTATCTAAATATTTAATAATTGTATTATTATCTTCGATATTTATTTTAATTTTATCTTTTGGTATTTTAAGTTCTAATTCATATTCAGGTGGCATATACATTCCTCTTGTATTTAAGACATTACCAATATTTATATTTCTAAAAAACAAAATATTTTTATTTGTTACTAAAACACTTAAATTATAAGAATTATTATCAATATCAACAATTAAATTTTCGTGTTCTAATAAGGTTTTTTCATTTTCTTTTTTAAAATCATAATTATACATTATAAAACATCATTTCTTTCAGTATTTGTAATTCTAACATTTTTTAAAGTCATTTTATTAAATATTTCAGAAATAGTATCATTTATTTTAGGACCACTATAATCAAAAGTAAACTCATACATATTTCCTTCAATTATTTCATCTTCCATTAAATTTCTTAAAACTTTAACAGTAGCTTGTTCCCCATCTGTATTTTCTACATTTAAATTAATGTAATCAGCATCTTCATTATTAGAACTTATTCCCGTTATATAATAAGTTCTTACAAAATCAACATAATTTTTTTCATATTTATTATTTTTATTTAAAGTAAATAGTAAGACTATAAAAATAATTACTACGAATAATAAGATACCTCCAATTATAAACATTTTATTTTTTTGATTCATATAAATCTTCCTTTCTAATTTTTTAAAGCAGTAATAGGAACCACATATACTCCATCTGGTCTTATATAAGCAGCATTAGCTAGTCCACAAATTACACATAAGACATCAGGAACTTTACCATTTTCTAAAGCAATAGTTTTTTTTAAATCAATTAAGTTTTGAACAGCACTTTCAATTTCATTAGCTCCTAATTTAATTTCAAAAGCACACCAATTTCCATCTTCAAGTTCTATAACATGGTCAATTTCCCGATTATTATAATCTTGATAATGATAATTTTTTCCTCCAAAACTATCAGCATATATTTTTAAATCTCTTTCTACTAAAGACTCAAATAAGAAACCTAATGTTTTTAAATCATTTAATAACTTTTCTTCCGTAGCATTTAATAAGGCACATGCTAAAGAAGGGTCAGCAAAATGTCTTTTTTCACTTTTTTTAACTTTAATTTTGGAACGCATATTACTAGAAAATGGTTCATCATTATCTAATAAATATAGTCTATCTAAAGCATCTAGATAACTACTTAAAGTGTTTTTGTTTATATCTTCATTATCTATATCTTTAATATCTTTTATGATAGTATTATTAGTTACAGTTGTACTTTCATTTCGCGCTAATGATTTGAGCAACAATCGCATTTTATGTTTATCTCTTTTTATTCCATCCAATCGTTCCATATCATCATCAATTATTATGTTGATATATTCTTTAGTAACATCTAAAGCATCTTTGGAAGAATAATTAATATTGCCTGGAAAACCACCTCTTATAATTAAATGAATAATTTTTCTTAAATCAACTTCACCCGTATTTTTACTAATCTTTTTGCCTAAGCAAATATCTTTTAAAGAAATATCACCACTGGAATCCCCAGATTCGTATAAAGACATAGGTCGCATATGAATTTTACCAAAACGACCGGCTCCACTATGATGTATACCTTTTCTTTGAGGAGTAGACGAACCTGTTAATATATACTGTCCTTTTAATCCGGTTTTATCAACATCAATTCTAATTTCATCCCATAAACTTGTCGCTTCTTGCCATTCATCTATTAATTTGGGCTTTTCTCCTTCTAAAATAATTTCGGGAGACATTTTAGCAAGTTCAAGAGAACTAGAACTTTCACCAGTGCTCGAATGAAGTAGTGTTTCACTTTTAGCATGATACCGTGCTGTCCATGTTTTACCACAATATTTTGGCCCTTCAATAACGATAGCCCCAAATAATTTTAAATATTTATCTATTTTGGAATCAATTATTCTATTTTTATAATTTTTATTCTCCATAAAAACCCTCCTTATTCATTATACTTCATTAACCCGAATTAGTCAATTGCAATAGGACACTTTCCAATATTTCAATAGGACGTTTTTTGAATTTTTGATAAGACACTTTTTGTTACAAATTATTGGCTATATCAATAAATACTTCTTCTGGTATTTCTTCAGCCCTTACATTTTCTTCAATATTATATTTTCTAAGTATTTCTTTTACTTTAGAAAAGTCATACCCATTTAAATTATTTTTTAAAGTTTTTCTTTTATATTTAAAACTATCTTTTATTAATTTAAAATATTTATCTTCTATAACATTTGGTTTTTTTATTCTTTTTTTAAATATAATCACGGCACTTTCAACTTTAGGCACTGGATTAAAAGAGTTCTTACTTACTTTAAATAACTTTTCTAATTCAAAATAATATTTTAAAAAAAGGGTAATACTGCCATAATCTTTGGATTTAGGTTGCGCGGTAAAACGCTCAGCTACCTCATCTTGGACCATAAAGACCATTTCTTCAATATCTAATTTTAAATCAATAATTCTTTTAATTATTGGAGTTGTTATATAATATGGTAAGTTTCCTACAATATATAAATTATGATATTTTATGTTTTCAATAGCTTTTAAAATATCACAAGTTAAAAAATCACCCCAAATTATTTTCGTTTTGCTATCTATTAAAGGTTCTAAATAATTTTTTAAATCATTATCAATTTCATAACAAAGAAGATGGGCATTTTTTATCTTCAATTCTTTTGTTAATGCTCCCATTCCTGGACCTATTTCTATTATTAAATCATCACTTTTGGCCCCAATAGAATTATTTATTTTCGTAATAACATTTTTATCAATTAAAAAATTTTGACCTAAATTTTTTTTAGCCTTCATTTTCCCCATAACCAAATCTTAAAACATCATAAGTTATAACACTACGTTCTACGATATCATAAGCATAACGGACATCACTACTTAAAAGGTCTAAAGCATTACCTCTTACTCCTCTATCTAAAACAATAGCAACCACAGGATTAGGTGATATTCTATCGGTTTGAAATCTAACAATTGAGCCACATGGTAAATTTTTAGAAGAAGCCACAATTCTCACCATGCCATAAACTGGATCAGGGTAAGTTGTCTTACCATCAGTTATATCATAAGATGGCTTACATCCTAAAGTACCACCACATAAAGGACAATTATAAACATAACCTGTTAAATCACCAGTAAAAGTATCTTTCGCACTATAAATATCATTTTCTTGAAATTCTTTTGCTTTCATAGCCATTGTTGATAAATTAATTGTTTTATTTATATTATCACTAAAAGATTTTGTTTCGACAATATGAACATAACTAGAAGATGCCACAACAAAAAGAATAATAAAAATACTTCGAATAAGAACATTAAATACTCTTTTCATTTTTCACCTTCTAACATTATAATTATACCTAAATAATTATCTTTTGTCAAAAAAAGATAACAAGTGTTACCAAGTTATCTTTTTCTTATACCTTTTATAACTTCTTCCCCATTAACAAAGGTATTCTCTTCTTCTTGAACGGACTTAATTAATTCATCAGTATAACCAAATCTTAGTAATTCCATATAATAAGCCTCTAAAACATCTC
>CANQXB010000091.1 GCA_947627805.1 uncultured Bacilli bacterium | reverse complement strand
ATCTTCTAAGGAAATAAGTTTTTTTGCGCCTTCTAACCAATTTCTATTACCAACATTTTGAACAAATACAGTAACAGCATTTTTAATACTTACATCTAAATAAGCTAAAAAACTATTAGGATTTGTATTAGAAATATCATAATTTTCAACAACTTCTAAAAAACGCATATTAGCTTCTGATACTAAAGATTCCACACTAATGCCTAAACCTTTAAATTCATTTGCGGCCTTATAAATACGAGGAATACTATCAAAATATAATAAATCACGAGCCACAATATCACCAGTAGTACGATATTTTACTAAACATTTAAAAGCATCTTCGGCACTTAATCTTATTTTTTCCATTATTTTTCCCCCTTTTTTGAAGTTAGGTAATACTTTAACACATTTTTCTGATATTTTCAAGTATTTTTAACTCTAAATAGTGTTATAATAATAGTGTTTAGGTGAATTTATGAATAAAAATACAATTTATAACATATTAATATTTATTTTTCTTAGTCTAGTTATTTTTTTAGGAATTAGTGATAAATATCAAATGAATGAGGCTAATATTCAAGATTTTTCGGGAATGATTACCGAAAAAAGCCAAGATAAAACTATTCTTAAATCTGCAAATGATACTTATACTTTAAATAAAAATTTAAAAGAAGATATTGGCACTCTTATTAAAGGAAAGTGTGTGGGAACTAAAGATAGTTGTGAAGTTATAAAATACGAAGTTTATCAAAATGAAAATAAGATAGAAGGTATATTTAAAGATTATGAAGAAATGGCTTTAAAAACCTTAAAAGAACTTTCTTTAGAAGAAAAAATAAAGCAAGTTCTTCTACCCCATTTTGATAATAAGTTAGCTGATTATAATTATGGAGGTTTTGTCTTTTTTGAAAAAGATTTTCAAAATAAAACTAAAGAAGAAGTTATTAATATGCTTACGGAATTACAAAAAAAGGTTAAGATACCTCTTTTAACGGCTGTGGATGAAGAAGGCGGAACTGTTTCAAGAATTAGTAGCAATAAAAATTTAGTTAGTACACCTTTTAAATCACCTCAAAGTTTATATAAAGAAGGAGGACTAAACAAAATTAAAGAAGACACTATTAATAAATCAAAAATATTACAAGAACTAGGAATTAATTTGAATTTAGCCCCAGTGGTGGATGTTTCAACAAATCCTCAAGATTATATTTATAAAAGAACTTTAGGACTTGATACAACTAAAGTTTGTGAATATGCCCAAGAAGTTATAAAAGCTAGCCAAGAAGAAAAAGTATCTTATACCTTAAAACATTTTCCCGGTTATGGTAATAATAACGATACTCATAAAGGAATATCTATTGATAATAAAAGTTATGAAGAAATTTTAAAAAATGATATACCTCCTTTTGAAGCGGGAATAAAAGCAGGAGCCGAAGCCATTATGTTTAGTCATAATATTGTTAATTCTTTAGATGAAAATAATCCGGCTTCTCTATCAAAAGCTGTTCATGCTCTTTTAATTAATAATTTAAACTTTACGGGAATAATTATAACTGATGATTTAAATATGGAAGCTTTAAAAAACATTGAAAATAAAGAAACTAAAGCTTTACTGGCGGGGAATGATTTACTTATTACTTCTAAACCAGAAGAAAGCTATGAAAACATTTTAAATAGTATAAATGATAAAGTTTTATCAATAGAAGAATTAGATGAAAAAGTTTTAAAAATATTAGCTTGGAAATATTCTAAAGGTTTATTTTAGAATATTTTTTTTTATTTCTAAATACAATTAATTAGGTGAATTTATGAAACAATTTATTAAAAAGATTTTTTATTTATTTTTACCTTTATTTTTAGGGTCTATTGTTGGTCTTTTAATATCATCCTCAATTGATTATGGTCTTCTTTTAAAGCCTAAATTTTCTCCACCTGGTTATTTATTCCCTATTGCTTGGAGTATTTTATATCTTTTGCTTGGAATATCTTATTACTTTTTTAAAGAAAATAATCAAGATACTTTAGAAGAAGATATTGCTTATTATGTTTCTTTAGGAATAAACCTTTTATGGAGTGTTTTCTTCTTTGTTCTAAAATGGCGCGGTTTTACCGTTTTATGGACTTTATTTTTACTTATAATGGTAAGTTATTTACTATATAGATTTTATGAAAGATATAAATTAGCATTTTATTTAAATATTCCTTATCTTTTATGGCTCCTTTATGCAACCTATCTTACTTTAGGAGTATATTTCTTAAATCAAGGCCGATAAAAAGCATCATTTTTACAGATGCTTTTTTTATCTATCATTACTATTAAATAGTAAAATTAATCTCAATATTTCTAAAATACTTGTAAGAACACTAGCAACATAAGTTAAGGCCGCAGCGGTAAGCATTTTTTTAACTCCCATAGCTTCTTCATTACTTCCTAGTTTTAATTTTTCAATTTCTCTTCTTGCTCTTTTACTTGCATCAAATTCGACTGGTAAAGTTATAAGTTGAAATAAAAGACCAATCGAAATTAAAGCAATACCTAAGATAAATACTTTAAAATAAGAAGTTAAAATACCAATAATGATAACTACCCAAGAAAAGGAAGAAACTAAATTAACAACCGGCACTAACATACTTCTTATACGCATAAAAGTATAATTTTCTTTATCTTGAATCGCATGTCCACATTCATGAGCTGCCACGGCCATGGCTGCAATACTTTCTCCTTTAAAGATATCTGAGGAAAGTTTAACGACTTTTCTACTTGGGTCATAATGGTCCGTTAAATTACCAGGTGTTTCCACCACATAAATGTCATCTAAACCATTAGCATCTAATATTTTTCTTGCTACTTCAAATCCCGATAATTTCTTTTTATTATTAACTTTTTTATATTTACTATAACTAGCGTTAATATTTAATTGCGCAATTAAAGGAATTAAAAATATAATAATATATAATAAAATATCTAATCCATATAATCTCACTTTTTCACCTCAAATATTGTTCCTTCTCTTGTATCTTTTAAAATAATCCCTTTACTTTCCAGTTCCGTTCTTATTTCATCTGCTAAAGCATAATCTTTATTTTTTTTAGCTTCATTTCTTTTAGCAATTTGTTCTTTAATATAATCTTCATCTATATTTATTATAAGTTCTTTAGTTAAATTTAAACCTAAAACTTTATCAAAATCTTCTATTAATTTATATTTAGTTGCTTCATTTAAATCGCTTTTTAAAACTTCATAAACAATTGATAAAGCATTTGCAGTATTTAAATCATCACTTAAAGTTTCTTTAAACTTATCATTATATAAATCATAGTTCGAAGTATCAATATTACCTTCTTTATTTAAAGATAAAACTTTACTTTTTAATTTTTTATAAGAATTTTCAGCACCATCTAAAGAAGTATAAGAGAAAGTTAATTGTTTTCGATAATGACTTTGTAAACACATAAACCGATAACTTAAAGGATCATAACCTTTTTCTATTAAAGTACTAACCGTCAATGTATCGCCTTTACTTTTACTCATTTTGCCAGTTTCATCATTTAAATGTTCCCCATGAACCCAATACTTACACCAAGGATGTCCTAAATAACTTTCGGATTGCGCTATTTCATTAGTATGGTGTGGAAATTTATTATCGACACCACCACAATGAATATCTAAATATTCGCCAAGGTATTTAATACTAATTCCGGAACATTCAATGTGCCAACCGGGATAACCTAAACCAAAAGGACTTTCCCATTTTAATTCTTGATTATCAAATTTACTTTTGGTAAACCATAGAACAAAATCATTTTTATTCTTTTTGTTGTCATCTATGGAAACAGTATCTCTTACACCACCCATTAAATCATCAACTTCTTGATTAGTTAAAGTATAATAATTCTTTAATTTTGAGGTATCAAAATAAACATTACCTCCCGCAGAATAAGCAAATCCTTTTTCCATTAAGGTTTTAATTATTTCAATATACATAGGAATATTTTCCGTAGCGGGACTGATTATCTCAGGCTTTTTTATATTTAAAAGTTCAAAATCTTTAAAGAATGCTTCGGTATAAAATTTGGCAATATCTAAAACAGTTTTATGTTCTTCTTTGGCACTTTTAACCATTTTATCATCACCCGTATCAGCATCACTTGATAAGTGCCCCACATCGGTAATATTCATACATCTTTTAACATTATAACCTAAATAATTTAAAGATTTTTCTAAAATATCTTCCATAATATAGGTTCTTAGATTACCAATATGGGCATAATGATAAACGGTTGGCCCACATGTATACATCGTAACACAGTCTTTATTCCAAGGAATAAATTCTTCAATTTTACGGGTTGTTGAATTATATAAATTCATTTATTTATCCTCCTTTTATATTAAGACAATCTTTTTAAGACTTTTTCTTTACCTATTAAATATATTTCATCAGGTAATTCTGGTCCATGTTCAATACCACTTATTTTAATTCTAATTGGCATGTATAATA
>CANQXB010000090.1 GCA_947627805.1 uncultured Bacilli bacterium | reverse complement strand
ATTTTATATAATGATGCCACTAAAAATTTTTCTGCTGAAGAAATAATTAAAGCTTATCAAAGTAAAAATTTAGAACCATTATATGAAGAGGCTAAAAAAAGATTAGGACTTTTAAAACTATTCTATGAATGGCAAAAAATTTTGGAATTAAAATATCAAGAAAATTTAAAAAATATGAACAAATTAAATTTTTAGAACTTTTGAGAAGTTCTATTTTTTTAAATTTTGTAAAATATTTTTTTGCTCATTGTTTAATTTTAAACTTTCTCTTCCTTTTTGTAAGGCTTTATTATAAGTCCAAGTATCTATTTTATCTTTATTATTTTGTAAAAAATTAAGAGTTTTTAAAAAATCTATACTTAAACAGGTAGCTACTGTCCAAGCAACAGCCATTTTAACGTAATAGTAATCACTTTTAACAGTTATGATTTTCTCTAAAGTATAAGAGAAATATTGGGAATCTAAATAATAATTTAATAAACAGACAAGACAAAATCGTAAATAATATTCTTGGTTATTATTTTCTAAAATATTATTTAGATACTCTAAAAAAGGTTCTTGATAATTTTTAATAAATTTTAAACTATTACAAAAGACATCACAAATTGCCCAATTATCTATTTTGGGTAAATAATTCGTAATAAGTTTTAAATAATTTTCATAGGAGGTATTGGCATAGGCAATAACTAAACCTTCAAGCATTACTTCTTCAAAAGAATTATCTTGTAAATTATTAAGGATTTCTAGATATGAATATTCTTTTAATAAATTATGGGCAATTTTTCTTAAAATAGGTATTTTTATACCTTTAATGGAATATTTAGTAAAACAAATTTTACTTTGAAATTGTTGATAGCGAGAATCTATATAATTATCTAAAATCCTTTCAATATGCATAATTATCACCTTTTTCTGTATTATATAAGAAAAAAGCGGAAAATAAAAGGTTAAAACCCACACCAAATTAAAAATCAAGCATAAAATGTAAATTAGAGAGTAATTTACATTTTATAGATGTTTTGTTGACGAAATTAGATTGCAATTTTACCTAAAATAATATATAATAATTGCCATAAAGAGGTGGGGTTAGATGAAAAAATTACCAATATGGTTTAAAAATACAATTTATAGTCTTTCTTTTATCCTAATTGTTTTAGGAATGTTTTTATCTGTAAGAACATATTATAAGGCTTATGAAAATGAAAATAATAATCGTTATTTAGTTATTGCGAATGATTTATCTTATGATGCTACTGATCATTTATATTTATCTGATATTGATTATGTTTCTCTTATGTCCTATGTTAAAGATGGTTATTACTTTAAAAAAGATAAAAATAATCTTAATGGTTTAATTGAAGTTAACGTTAAAGATGAAGCGGGTAATAAAACAAAGCAAACGTTTATTAAAGGAATATCTGCTTGGGCTACTTCAAACATTGTTTATGATGTGGCCGATTTACCTTATGATTATTTTACCGCTTATGTAGGAGTAGATGCTAATCAAACTAGTGATTATTACAATAGCGGTGTTCGTTTTACCATATTTACTTCGATGGATGGAGAAACTTGGGAAAATGTTTATACTTCTGAATTAAAAAAAGGTTGGGATGCGGCTGATTTTGTTAAGATTTCTCTTTATGAAAAAAATCCTGAAGATGAAGAAGCTAAAGGAAACAAAGTTAAATATATAAGACTATATGCTCATGAAAATGGTAATAGTTGGTATAGTCATTGGCATGATGATGCCGTTTATGCTAATGCTAAATTAATTAAAGAAGGTTATGTAGAAGAAACTAAAGTTTTTGATGATATTAAAAAAGTAGAAGATTATGATCAAGAACTTCAAAATTTAGCTAATCCAAATGATTTTAATAATTTAGCTAGTTATCAAAATACTTTATTAGAAAGAGAATTTGTAAGTAGAGTCGGTTATGATATTTTACAAGCTTTATTTAATTATAGTCCGGAATATGAGAATATTATTAATACTTTATTTAATGATGAAGATTTATTAGAATTATATTTACTAGGGGGAAAACCTGATGGTAACTATGTTGAATCTTTAAAATTATTAGAAAAATTAATTACTACTTATCAAGATGATTTTAATGACCCTAAAGATGGCGAATTATATAAAAAGATGGCTGTTACTTTATCATTAACCCATTCCGCTAACGTTGGTTTATGGGTAAGTGGAGCTCCAGAAGATCCTGATGACCCCAATGGCTCTAATGCCCTAGAGCGTTATTTAATCTTTAAAAAATTATATAAAGCTAATAAGTTAGAGAATGCTATTTTTACTAAATTATCCGTAGAGGAAATGCGTTATGTAATGAATAACATTATTGATGATGAAGAAATTATTTGGTTAAATGATTATACGAGATTAAATAATAGTTCTAACCCTTATACTTATATAAATTATACTTTTGATTATAATTATACTTTAGATAAATATTATGAAGAAAGCCGAGAAGCAGAATGGAATAATAAAGTTCATGGTAAATTAGCTTATGCTTATCACTTTAGTGATGGAGAATATTTTACCGATAAAGAAAATTTTACCCGAAGTGATTATAATATTACTTATAAAAAAGGTTACCCAAAATTATGGATTGTTTTTGAAGAAGGTTCTGTTTGTGGTGGTTTATCTAAAACAGGTTCTAATATTCAAGGTTCTTATGGTATTCCTTCCAGTGTTGTTTCGCAACCAGGACATGCTGCTTACATTTATATGGCCTTAAGTAAAGATGGCGAAAAATATTGGACATTATATAATGATGTTTCTGGATGGGGTCAATCTGGTAAAACTGAAAAATTATCAGTTAGAATGCCTAATGGTTGGGGCGATGGTGATTATGTAGGAAATTACCCAGCCACTTATGTTTTACTGGCTCAAAGTGCTTTAAATGATTATGAACATTATGGTGAATCTGAAAAGATTTTAATGCTAGCTAATGTTTATAGTGATAATTTAGAAAAAGAAAAAATTTATGAAGCTGCTTTAGAAGAACAAAAAATTAATTTTGATGCGTGGTTAGGTTTAGTAAATGTTTATGATGCTAAGGATGTTAGTGATGCCGATTATTTTGAACTGGCTAAAAGAATAGCGGAAACTTTAAGAAATTACCCTTTACCAATGGATGATTTATTAAAACTTATTCAAAAAAATATGAAAACTAACTATTATAAAACTGAGATGACTAACTTAATTGATAGAACTTTAAAAGATATTAAAGATAATCCTGATAAAGATTATGTAAGTTATAATGCTGCGGTTCAAGTAGCAACTTATCTTTTACAAAGTCATGAAGTTATGGCCACTTTCTCTTTTGATGGTGATGATGCTGGTTTAATTAAATTAAATGATAAAATTATTACGGATGGCGCTAAATGGGAATATAGTGTTGATAGTAGAAATTGGTCTTCGGCAGAAGGTTTAAGTCATGAATTAACGGAAACAGAAATTAATACTATTCATCCTGAAACGGAAATTTTAATTCGAATCATTGGCGAAAATAGTGAAAAATCAGTTTATGAAATTCCTATTGAAAATGCTATTTTACCTCCAGAAATATCATTTAGTGATAAAGAAAATAAGATTAATTTAGATGTTGAAAAAGATAGTAATCGTAAACTTGGTTATAGTAAAGATGCTGTAGAATGGAAATTATCTAGTGCTGATGATAGTTCTTGGACAAAAATTAAAGATAATGAACCAGATTTAAGTGGTAATAAAAATATTGATATAAGAGTCGGAAGACATGGTAGCTTCTTAGAAAGTGAAAAATTAACTTTAGAATTTACGGCCATTGGAGAAAGTGATGATTACTTATACGTTGATAATAAAAAATTAAAAGTTGATAGTTTTTCGAGTGAAGAAACAGGAAGAGAAGATAATGCTGCTGAAAATGTTTTGGATGATAAATTAGATACAATATGGCATACTAATTGGGATGGTAGTGACCAAGAAAGATACATTGTTTTAAAATTATCAGAACCAACTTTAATATCCGCTTTAGAGTATGTTCCAAGACAAGCTAGTAATAATGGTATTGTAACTGTGGCTGAAGTTTATGTTAGTATGAATGGTACTGATTGGACTTTAGTTGAAGCTCAAAATAGTTTAAATTGGGAAGCTAATCGGAATAGTAAATATGCTATATTTAAAGAACCAGTTGAGGCTTTATATGTAAAATTACATGGTAAAGAAGTAGCTGGAGATGGTCGAAGCTTTATGAGTGCCGCTTCCATTAGCTTATTTGAAAATGCTTCAGCTAAAACGATGCCAACTGCTGAAGTAGAATATAGTGAAACTGAACCAACAACTAATTCAGTTGTAGCTAAACTAGTAAATGCTAATAAACATATTACAATTACTAATCCTAAAGATGGTAGTGATTCATATGTATTTACTAAAAATGGTTCTTTTACCTTTGAATTTGTAGATGATTATGGAAATACTGGTAAAGTAACCGCTACAGTTACTTGGATTAAAGAAGAAGAAAATAAACCAAGTGACCCAGGTATTCAAGAAGGACCAGGTATTGAAGATGGTCCAAGTATTGAAGAACCACCAGTTGATAATCCTTCTGAACCAGAAGTAAA
>CANQXB010000089.1 GCA_947627805.1 uncultured Bacilli bacterium | reverse complement strand
CCTTCACCCGTAAAATCTCCTATTTTAGCTTTAAATATGGGAATATCTTTAGTTTCACTATTATAAAAAGCATGAGTTTCTAAAAAAGTATTAGATAATTTTAAAATTATAGCAATTAAAAGAATTAAACTAACAAATATTATTTCTTTACGATTAAATTGTTTTATTAAATCTTTCATTTCTTAACTCCTTTGTTTCAAATACCGAATATGATAATCGTTTTTAAAACAATATGTTTTATACACTATACATTTTAAAACAAAATGTTTAAAAAATCAATAAAACATATTGTTTTAATATAAAATTGACATTAAGAGGTAATGATTATGAACAGATTAAAAGAAATTAGAGAAGATAGAGACTTAAAACAAAAGGATTTAAGTGAATTACTTAATGTTAGTCAAGTTACTTATAGTTATTATGAAATAGGTAAAAGACAAATACCTATTGAAAGTTTAAAAAGACTGGCTAGGTTTTATGATGTATCAGTTGATTATTTACTTTATATGACTGATGAAAGAAAACCTTATCCTAAAAGTAAAATTATAAGTAAAGAAAAATAAATATTTCTTTAATAATATGGTTTTATATTACTACTAGTTGTAAATTGATTGCATTGTGAAGAATTTATTTCGAGGAACATATTAGTCTATTCGTTGTTTTAAAGGTATACTAAAATTTAGTATACCTTTTTAATTTATCATCTAAAAAATAGAGGATTTTTCCTCTATATTTTCATAATACTTTGTAATTTTTTAACAATCTTTTTTTCAATCCTTGAAATATAAGATTGACTAATTCCGAGCATTTCAGCTACTTCTTTTTGCGTATATTCTTCGGTATTATTTAAACCATATCTTAAAGTCATAATTTCTTTTTCACGCTCATCTAAAATATCAATTTCTTTTTTTAATGTTTCTTTGTCCATCATATTTTCAAATTTTTTAGGAACTATATCATCATCCGTACCTAAAATATCTTCCAGTCTTAACTCATTACCTTCCGCATCATAGTTTAAAGTTTCTTCTAAACTAATTTCAATCTTTTTGCGTTTATTTTTTCTTAAAAACATGAGTATTTCATTAGCAATACATCTAGAAGCATAAGTAGCAAGTTTAATATTCTTATCAATCTTATAAGTATTAATTCCTTTTATTAAACCTATGGAACCAATTGAAACTAAATCTTCAATATCAAAACCAGTATTTTCATATTTTTTAGCTAAAAAAACGACAAGTCTTAAATTATGTTCAATTAAAATGTTGCGAGCTTTTATATCACCTTGGCGCGCCTTAATTAAATATTCTAATTCTTTTTCTTTAGGTAAAGGGGGTGGAAGTTTATCAGTTGCTCCCACAAAGAAACAATCTTGATATTTTCGCTTTAACAGCAATATAATTTTTTTAAACATTTATTCCTCCTCTAGTAAATGATAATTAAGTAAACACTCACTACCCTCAATATCTTTAAAATCATCCGATAAACCTAACAAATAATTAGTATATACTTTATTATCTATTTTTATATTTTTAATACTTATACACTCTAATAAACTATGTTCATTAACGGTATTTATCGGAACATACATAGGACTTCTTATATTATATATGCCTTTAAGTTTATTTTTATTTATTAAAATAATATACTTATGAGTTATAGGGTCTTTTAAAGTATTCCCTGAATCAATAAAACCTGTTAAATTTAAGATATGATTATTTTTTAAAGTTATAGTAATATTTTTATGATAATTAACTATTTCTTTTAAATTTTTTTGTTCTTTTAAATAGACATATAAAATAAAAGGAGCGATTAATAAAATCAAAAAATAGCTTAGATTATTAAATTCAATTTTTAAGTAAACTAAAAAACCGGCTAGAATTACACTACTCATATAAAGATAAATTAAATTATTTAAAAAATATTTAAAATTATGATAAGAAAAAGTAAGAAGCAGCATTATTAAACCAGCAATAATTTTTAAAATAAATAAAAGATATTTATTAAAAGGGAGAAGAATTATTAAAGTAGAAAGACTACCAAATAAAGAACCTAAAAGAATTCTTTTAAATTTAACTTTTCTTTTTAAAGCTGCACTCACAGTAAGTAAAAGAAGACCATCATAAATAAAATTTAATAGTAATAATAAATCTAAATATATTTTCATACTCTTCACCATTACTATTATATAAAAAAAATACGGCAAAAATTGTCGTATTGTGTCTTCTAATTAAAATAAATCATTATTTCTTAAAAATGGTGGTATTTCTAAATCATCATCAGTTGGTACCGTTCTTCTTTTTGGCGTTTCTCCTGGGCCATATAATTCTTCAGCATCAGCTTCATCAAAACCCGTAGCAATAACGGTAACAATAACTTCATCAGTTAAACTTTCATTCTTAATGGCTCCGAAGATAATGTTAACATCACTTTTAGCAGCTTCTCTAACCGTTTCCACTGCATCTTCAATTTCAAATAAAGTAAGATTAGCTCCACCCGTAACATTAACTATGGCATTAGTAGCCCCATCAATCGTAGCTTCAAGTAAACTATTGGCAACGGCTTGTCTAGCGGCCTCAATAGCTCTGTTTTCTCCCGCATTGCAACCAATACCAATAATAGCGGTACCACTTTTCTCCATAACCGCTTTAACATCAGCAAAATCTAGGTTGATAACTCCTGTAACGGCAATTAAATCGGAAATAGATTGAACACCTCTATGTAAAACATTATCAACTTCTTTAAAGGCATCATCAAAACTGGTAGTCTTATCAATAATATCTCTTAATTTATCATTTGGAATAACAATTAAAGTATCAACATGTTTTTTTAATTCTTCGATACCTAAAAGAGCATTTTCACTTCTTCTTTTACCTTCAAATCTAAATGGTTTAGTAACAATACCAACGGTTAAGGCTCCTAATTCTTGAGCAATTTCCGCAATAATGGGAGCAGCCCCTGTCCCAGTTCCGCCACCCATACCACAAGCAACGAAAACCATATCGGCTCCTTTAAGGGCATCTTCAATTTCGCCTTTACTCTCTAAAGCGGCCGCTCTTCCTATTTCCGGATTAGCTCCAGCTCCTCTTCCTCCGGTAATTGTTTTACCAATTTGAATTTTATTCGGAGCTTTAGAAGCATTTAAAACTTGTAAGTCGGTATTAACAACGTAAAATTCAACACTCTTAACACCTTCTTCTATCATCCGATTAACGGCATTACAACCGCCACCGCCAACTCCTACTACTTTAATTTTAGCAATTTGGTCCATTTGTAAATCGTTCATCTAAGTTTTCCTCCTTAATTATCGAAAAAATATCCAAATAATTTTCCTAATAAAGAATTATCAGAAACATTAACTTTTTTAGTACTGCCTCCTAATTCTTCTTGTTCTTCTTGATTGAAAATGGAAAATTCAACATTTCTTAATTTTAATCTACTATTATAATATTTAATATTACCTACTGCTGTACTATATTTATTATTGCGGGCCCCTATTTCTTCTGTTTTGCCAAGAATGGCAACATTACCAAGTAACTCATCGAGAAGAATATCAAAATCCTCACTTTCAGTTACTCCTCCTGTAAATATTATATAACTTATTTCTTTCTTTGTTAAGAGATTAATTTGTTTTTTCACTAAATTTATTATTTCCGTAAGTCTTCCCATTACAACTTCGGAAGCATCATATTGATTAATTTTAACCTTTTCGCCATATTTATCTAAAAAAGTTAAAGCCTCATTGGGTTGAGCTAGTCTTGTATGGGCAAGAGCTAAATGTTCTTTTAAATATAAAGCATCTTCTTTAGATATTTTATAAACATAAGCTAAATCATTAGTTATGGTAGAGCCTCCAATATCAATAACTTCTAAATTAGTAAGTATTCCTCGATTAAATATTGATACTGTCGTTGTTTCTTCACCCATATTAACTAAAGCTCCAATGGATTTATTTAATTCTTTAGTTCTATGCTCATAAAAGTCTCCTAAAGGAGAAATCACAATATCAATAAGTTCAACCCCAATACTTTTAAGACAAGCATTAATGCCTTCAATATTCTTTTTAGGAACAGTAACGACAATTGATTTTATGGTTAATTGCTCCGCTACCATATCTAAAGGATTAGTTACAATTTCATCATTAACTTTAAAACTAGTTGGTAAAACAGTTACTAATTCTCTATTGTCCATTATTTTATTATAAACACACTTTTGCATTCCTTTAATAATATCTTTACTCGTAATAACTTTATCAGGACTAGATACCGGTATTGTCCCTCCACTTAAGAAACATTCTGTATATAAACTAGGAACCGTGGCAATTACTTTTTTGACAGGCATTCCTAAAATACCCTCAACCTTTTTAAATACCTCAGCAAAAGCTTCCGTGGCACTTTCTGCATTAATTACATAACCTTTTTTAATACCTTGAGATGGAGTTTCTACACATGCTAAAATATTAATCTTATTTTTGATTATTTCTCCGACAACCAATTTAATAAAAGATGAGCCAATATCTAAACTAGCAATAATTTTGCGCATAACTCCACTCCTATTTTTCCTACCTTTTATTATATCGAAAAAACCACTTATTAGCAAGTTTTTTAAAATATGT
>CANQXB010000088.1 GCA_947627805.1 uncultured Bacilli bacterium | reverse complement strand
GACCTTGAAAGTAATGAAAACTGATATGCGAATCTTGAAGTCACAAATTGTGACTTCAAATAGAACAAATAAAATTAATGATTATTTACAAAAGATTTTGGTTTAAATAACATAAGAATTAAACTTGAGGTTTCAAATTGAAACCTCAAGTTTAGTAAATAATATAAAAGTATTTTAAAGTAAAAATATATTAAAAATTAGAAAGAGGGTTTTGAAATATGAATAATTTAGTAGTAAAAGAAAATGAAATGACTAATAAAATTTATAATATAAGAGGAGTTCAAGTAATGCTTGATAGCGATTTGGCAAAACTATATCAATGTACAAATGGCACAAAAGAAATAAATCAAGCAGTTAAAAGAAATATTGATAAATTTCCTGAAGATTTTTATTTTCAATTAACTAGTGATGAATATTTAAACTTGAAGTTCCAAAATGGAACTTCAAGTTTATCAAATAATTATGGTGGAGTTAGAAAATTACCATATGTTTTTACTGAAGGTGGAGTGGCCATGCTGGCTACTGTATTAAAAACTGAGGTGGCATCCAAGGTTAGTGTAGCTATAATGAAGGCTTTTGTTATAATGCATAAATATATATCGAATGATTTTATGGAGCAAAAACATATAAATAATATGGTAATTCAACATGATGAAGATATAAAAGTGTTAAAGGAATCGTTTAGTAAATTTGAAGAGAAGAAAAAAATAAATGAAATATATTTTAATGGTCAAATATATGATGCTTATTCTAAAATAGTTGATATTTTAAAAGAGGCCAATGAAAATATAATTATAATAGATAATTATGCTGATAAAAGTATATTAGATATGATAAGAGATATAAAGGTAAAAGTAATCATAATATGTAAGAAGAAAGGTTTGCTAAAAGAAATAGATATAAATAAATATCAAAGTCAGTATCATAATTTAGAAGTTAAATACAATGATACTTTTCATGACAGATATATAATACTAGATAATAAAACAATATATCATTGTGGTTCTTCTTTAAATCATTTAGGAAATAAAACCTTTAGTATAAATAAATTAGAAGATGAGATAGTTATAAAAAGCTTAATAGATAATGTAAGAAAAATTAATAATTAAAAAATTATAAATATATTTCAAAACATATTACTTTGGTATTATGTTTTTTTCATTTTTAATATAATTTATTGGAGGGGTTAATTTGAAAAAATTTATCAAGAATTATAAAAGTACATTAATTCTTTTGATATCTATCATTATTGGAGCCATTATTGGTTTAGTTATGGGAAGTAAAGCGACAGTCCTTAAACCATTAGGAGATATTTTTATTAATTTATTATTTGTGGTAATTGTTCCTTTAATCTTTTTAACTATTACATCATCCATAATTAAAATGGAAAGTCCTAAAAGATTAGGCAAAATAATGAGTCGAATTGTTATTACATTTATCATAATGAGTTTAATCGCGGCTTTTATTGGTATTTTTGTCACTAAAAATTTTAGTTTAGTAGAAAAGAATTCACCAAATATTGTTAGTCTTTTAAATGAAGATAGCATAGTAGATAGTAATTTATCTTTATTAGAAAGAACAGCCAGTTTACTTACCGTAAGTGATTTTAATTTACTTTTATCTAAAGATAGTATTATTCCATTGCTTTTAGTTTCTATTATTTTTGGTCTTGCTTTAAGAAAAAGTAAAAATAGTGAAAAATTAAAAGAAGTTATTTTAGGTTTAAATGATACCATCTTAAATATGGTTAAATACATAATGTATTATGCTCCAATTGGCTTAGGTTCTTATATTGCTTCTTTAATTGGAACTTATGGAAGTACCATTGCTTTAGGTTTTTTAAAAACATTTATTATTTATACTATTACCTGCTTAGTAGTTTATTTTGTAGTATATTCTCTTTATATTCTTTTAGTAAGTGGTCCTTTAGGATTAAAGAGATATTGGTTAAATATTTTGGCTCCTACGGCGACAGCTTTAGCAACTTGTTCTTCAGCGGCTTCCATTCCCGTCAATGTTACAAGTACTAAAAAGATGGGAATAAAAAGTGATATTGCGGAAGCAACAATTCCTATGGGAACTAGTTTTCATAAAGATGGTTCTGTAATTGGTAGTGTCTTTAAAGTAATGTTTTTAGTTTATTTATTTAATACGCATCCTAGTTTAGGAACCATTATTTTAGTTTCTATTTTAGCTACTTTACTTATAACAGCGGTTCCGGTGGGCGGTGGAACTATTTCGGAAGCCTTTATTTTAAGTTTTATGGGCTTTCCAGTTTCGGCTTTACCAATTTTAACGATTATTGCCACCATTATTGATGCACCCGCAACGGTTTTAAATGTTGTAGGTGATTCAGCTTCTTCCTTTATTGTAAGTCGAATGGTTGATGGGAAAAATTTTCTTTTAAAATAAGAAAATATATAATTAATAGTAAATCTTAAACATTAGAAATAAGAAGATAATCATATCTTCTTATTTTGTGTTATAATTAAAATGAGGAGGCTAAGTTATGTTAGAATATATAATAATTGGTTTAATGGCATTCGTTATAGTTTTATTAATTATCTTAATTTTAAAAAATAATGGTAGTAAAGATACTATTGAAAGATTAGGTAAATTAGAAACGGCCTTAACAAAAGAAATTGGTGATTTTAAACTTAATTTTAGTAAAGATTTACGAAGTGATTTTGAAGTTTTAGATAATAAAATAGAATATAAATTAAATGTTATTAATGATAGGGTTAATAAAGAACTAAATGATAATTTTGAGAAAAGTAATAAAACATTTATGAATGTTTTAGAAAGATTAAATAAAATTGATGAAGCCCAAAAGAAGATTGATGGTTTAAATAGTGAAATTGTTTCTTTACAAAGTGTTTTAACTGATAAGAAAACGAGAGGTACTTTTGGTGAAGTAAATTTAGAGTATATCTTGAATAATGCTTTTGGACCTTCTTCTAGTGGAATTTATAGTATTCAACATAAAATGAGTAATGGTAGTATTGCTGATTGCCTTTTATATGCACCATCTCCTTTAGGTACAATTGCCATAGATAGTAAATTCCCTTTAGAAAATTATCAAAGAATGGTTGATAAAAATCGGAGTAAAGAAGAAAGAGATAGTTATGAGAAAAGTTTTGTAAATGATGTAAAAAAACATATTAATGATATTAAAGAAAAATATATTATTCCTGGGGAAACAACGGAAGAGGCTATTATGTTTTTACCGGCAGAAGCCATTTTTGCGGAGATAAATGCTTATCATCCTGAACTTATCAATTATGCTTATGATAAAAAAGTTTGGATTACGGGGCCAACTACATTAATTAGTACTTTATCTATTATTAGTATGATATTAAAGAATATGGAAAGAGATAAATATGCGAAGGTTATTCATGAGGAATTAGATAAATTGGGAGTAGAATTTGGCCGTTATAAAGAAAGATGGGACAAACTATCAAGAAGTGTCAAAAGTGTTAATCAAAGTTTAGATGAACTTCATACTACAACGGAAAAGATAACCAAAAGATTTGAAAGTATTAAAAATGCGGAAATTGATAAATTAAAAAATGATCAAGAATTAAAAATAGAATATAAGAGTGATGAAGAAAATGAAACTATATTTAATTAGTAATAATGCTTTATTTAATAACTTAAATTATAGTTATGATGCGCGTCTTGACCCAATAAGAGCCTTAAGACCTTTAACTATTGAAGGTGAAGAAGCCGCGCTTAAAATAAGTAAAGAAAAATATTTTGAAGATATTTCTAAAATATATTCTTCCTTTTATAGTGGCGCAATTGCCACTGCTAAATATTTAAGTGCTAAGTTAGATATGGAAGTTAATTTAGTAGAAGAATTAAATGATTTAAAAGTAGGAATATTAGGAACCAAAAGTATGCCTATGTTAAAAGGAATTCAAGAAAGAGAATTTACTTATAAATTAGAAGAAGGCGAATCTTTATTAGAAGTTAGTGAAAGAATGGACAAAGCCATTAAAAATATTGCTAGTCATAATGAAAATGCTGCTATTTTTACCCATAAAAGGGCTATATTAGCTTTTTTATTAAAATATACCAAAGTAGATTATAACTTAGATGATAATTTGATTCTTTTATATAATAATGAAATTATATATGATGATAATGATAATTTATATGATATATATGAATTAGAGATAAATGCTCAGCAAATAATAAATATTAGATTAATTTAAAAAGTACAAAGCCAAAATCTTTGTACTTTATTTTTAAATTGAGTGGAAACATAAACTTGACAAATACTTAAATTTCAATTTTTTTCAATTATTTCTCAGGTCTTGAAACAATTTTTAAAATTTGGATAAACGTTTATGTTTCCAATTAAAATTATATAATATATTTAAAAAAAATAAAAGGGGAGCTTTATGTCCTTTTTTTTATTTTTTAATTATTTTAATTTCAAAATTAAATTCATTTGCTAAAGCAATTAAATCTTTAAAATAATAATTTGTTCTACCATATTCATTTGATTGTTGCCAATCTTTAGATTTATTTATTCTTTTAGCAAATTCTTCTTGCGTTAAATTTGTCGCCTCTCTCATAAAGCGTAATATTTCATTTGGTTTATAATTGTTTGCTTTAAATTCCATATTTTACACCTACATTTACATTATAAAGTATTGCTTTCATAAATTATCGTAACACGTATTGACAATACGTAT
>CANQXB010000087.1 GCA_947627805.1 uncultured Bacilli bacterium | reverse complement strand
GGTGCTGGTGTAGTATCAGAAATCGTTAAATAATTTAAAAAATTACTATTGGGATTTATTTCTCAATAGTTTTTTTGTGGATTAATATATGCAAAAAAGTATTCTATGGAATACTTTTTTAACATTTTTGATAGTTTAGTATTCTGTGGAATACTAAATTGACATATTAAATATTTAGTATTATAATATAAATAGGTGATTAAAAATGGTAATAAGGGAAAAATATTTATCTAAAATAAGACCTTTTTATGAAGTTGATATAATTAAAGCCATAGTAGGTATAAGAAGATGTGGCAAATCCGTTATATTAACGCAAATAATGGATGAAATAAAAAATAAAGGAATTGATAATAATCATATTATTTATTTAAATTTTGAATTAAAGAAATATTCGTTTATTCAAAATGATAATGATTTAGATAGTTACATTCATTCATTAATTAAAGATAAAAAGAAACATTATATTTTTTTAGATGAAATAGGCAAAGTTAAAAATTGGGAACTGGCAGTTAATTCTTTTAAAGCTGAATATAAAGATAAGATATCTATTTTTATTACGGGTTCTAATAGTGATTTACTTTCCGGAGAACTTGCTACTAATTTATCGGGACGATATGTAAGTTTTGAAATTTACCCTTTGAGTTTTAGGGAAGTTTGTGATTTAAAACAAATTAAGACTAATAATAAATATGAATTACAAGAAGAATTTGATAATTATTTAATGTGGGGTGGAATGCCTCAACGATATGTATTATCTACGGAAGAGGAAGTAAATGCTTACTTAACTGATGTTTTTAATTCCATTGTTATAAAAGATATTATAGAAAGATATAATATTAAAGACATTGATTTATTTAATCGAGTTGTGGAATATATCATGACTACTCCTTCCCAAACATTTTCTGGTGATAATTTAATAAAGTATTTAGAAGAATATAAAGGGGTTACTAAAAATACTTTATATAATTATTTAGAATATATGAAAAATGCTTGTTTAATATCAAAAGTTGAAAGATATGATGTAAGAGGCAAAAGAATATTAAAAGGTAAATATAAATATTATTTAACTGATTTAGGATTAGGACAAGTAAAAAATGTGGGGAAAAAATTGCAATTAGGAGCCTACTTAGAAAATATAGTTTATAATGAATTAAAAAGCCGCGGCTATGATGTTAAAATAGGTACTTTAAAATATGGAGAAATAGATTTTATTGCGACTAAATTTAAAGATAAAAAATATTTTCAAGTGGCTTATTATTTAAATGATGATTCCATTGAAAGAGAATTTGCGCCCTTTGCTAAAATTGAAGACAATTACCCCAAATATGTAATATCTATGGACACCATTAATTTATCTCAAAATGGAATTATTCATAAAAACATTATTGATTTCTTATTAGATGAGACTATTTAATAAAATGGTAACAAATGTTATTATAAAAAGTTATTACACTTAATCGTAATAACTTTTTTCTTTTTTAAATATTTAACTAATAAATTAACATTAGTAGAATGATATAGTTTACTTAAATTTTCTACTACTTCTATTCTAATAGTATCAAATACTTCTTCATCAATTCTTAAATCATCAAATAGCATAGTTTCTAAATTTTTTAAATTTTGAAGTGGTTTTAAAGTATATAATTTATCACATAAGGCTTTTTCTAAAGATGCAATTTGGTATGAATAATTGCCCTCTGTTTTTAAAAGTATCTCCTTTGGGTAAGCTAGTGGAGGTACATCACGATATGTAAAATTGCCAAATCTAGTATGATATTCTTTTTTCTTTTTTTTATTATATGTTGCACAAGTTACCGTGAAAACTCTTTCGGGTATTGCTCCGTAATAGGCAAGGGCAAATTCAAAAGAAATATATGATGGCCCATATATACTGGAAGCAAGTAAATAAGCTGGAGTATTAGAATTTGTTTCATATATGCCATTTACTATTTTAAATAATTTTCCATTTTTAATATCTCGACTTATTTTATTATTGATATTAGAGTAATTTTTAAATTTATCTTTTAATTCTAAATTATAAACTATCATAATTTCACCTCTAAATCTCATAATAGGGTATTTTATGGTGAAAATCAAGTATTTTTTAAATGATTATAGATTTAGGGTATGGTTTTTTATTATCAGTTCGACATATTAAATAATCAACTGATACTCCATAATAGTCTGCAAGAGTATTTAATTTATCAATAGGTATTAATCTAGTTCCAGTTTCATAACGACTATATTGGACTTGAGACATATTTAATACTTTAGCAATATCTTTTTGGAGTAAGTCTTTATCTTCTCTTATTTCTTTTAATCTAATTAAGTTCATTACTTTCACCATCTTAATTATTTCATATAACCAAATGATTATCTTGACAATATAACCGATTAGTTATATGATAAGTATATAACCATATGGTTATATACTTGCTTATGATTTTAAAGTTAGGCATTTGTAACATTAAATAAAAAGGAAGAAGAATTATGAAAGATATTTTGAAGAAAATAAATAAAAAAGAGAAAGTAATAATAGGAGTAACTCTAGGAGTAATAGTGATAACATTAATAAGTGTTATAGTAAAAGATACGCATGCTTTTTATAATAGTGAAACAACTCCTATTCAAATATTTAAAACTAAGATAGGAAACTTTAAACCAATCATAAATAGTTTTTATATAAAAGAAAATAATATACAACCAAAATATACCAATCAAAATATAAATACAGTATATCTAAGTTGGGGAAGTAATAATAAAAATATAAATGAGATGTGTATAACTGAAGGAGATATAAATAGTTGTAATTGGCAAGCAATTAATACAAGTACACAATATACATTTGCAACAGAAACAGAAGGAGCAAAACTAATAAAAGGTTATATAAGAGATAAAGCTGGAAACAAATCACTAGAAAAAAGTGATACAATCATCTATGATAAGACAGCTCCAACCATAAACAAAGTAGGGGCCATAACAACTACTGAAAACTCCATCAGCATAAGTGTAACAGCAAATGAAGATTTAAGTGGAGTAACAGAATATTGTTATGCAACAGTCCAAACAGGTCCATACACATGTAAAAGTGAAAATACCAATCAATATACAGGCTTAGAAGGTGGGAAAGAATACACATTTTGGATTTACTTAAAAGACAAAGCTGGGAATGGAACAGAAACTAATGCCACTCAATATAAATTTAAAACAAAAACATTAATAAAAAATTATTTACAAGAAAAGGGAGGAGAAACCTTTAAAGAACAATCAGGAATGTATCGATTTATAGGGTATTCAACTCAAGTAAAAAACAATTATATCTGTTTTGGAACAAATAATGTAGAAACTTGTAAAAAAACTCCAGGAACATACATGTACCGAATAATAGGAGTAACCTCAGCCGATGATGATACGTTAGGATTAAAAGCCAATCAATTAAAACTAATTAAAGCTACTCCATCAAGCACAAGTCAATTATGGCATAGTTCAAATACTGATATTAAATGGGATGATTCTGATATAAAAGAATATTTAAATAAAGATTTTTTAGAAGATGCGGTAAGTAAATGGGAAAATGGTTCAAAATGGCAAGGACTTATAACCAGTCAAAAATGGTATAATGCCGACCAAAGAACAACACCAGCGGCATCAGCAGAACCAACAACATCGCATACTGATGAAGAAAGTAAAATAGGTTTAATGTATGCAACAGACTATACGAATGCCTATTCAAGAAACACAAGTAATTGGTTATTTATAACAAATGGTTGGACAGGGAATTCCTCTACTTCAGAATGGACAATGAGTAGGTATGGTCTTAATGTTGACTATTATAGTGCACGGTTTGTGGCCGACTATAACGGTGCCTTGTATACCAGTGCTATTACCGCTCCGTTTACAGTTCGTCCAGTTTTCTATCTAACACCTGGTATTACTTTAACTGGAGAAGGAACCACAACTGATCCATTTATAATAGCAAGTTAAAATATATAACTTGCTTTTTAAAAGATATATTTTAAACATTTAAAAACGTATGATATAATATAGATAATCAATTATGTTGGGAGAGATGAAAGTTGGAATATATTAATTTAGAACTTAGTCCATTGCTTCTTTATGCTACTTATGATAGAAAACATTCTTTTTATGAGGATGTTTTACCTAGTGAAAGAATTGAGACATGTGATGCCATGTGGGTTCCTTGGGATTATTATTTGTATGAAGATAATATTGAAAAAGATGATAAATCACTTAAATTAACATTAACAAAAGATAACAATAAAAAAATAGCAAGATAAAAATATAAAATAAAGAAGTATTTATAAATAAAAGAATTAGTGTAAGAGAAATAATTATTGAAGACAAATGAAGTATACCTTATGTTTAGAAGTTAAAATAGAAGATTTAAATAATATAGATATTATATGATTATAAAAGCAATTAATTATTAAACTAAATATACACACAAGTTAGTAGTTGTGTGTATATTTAGTTTAAAATCTTTTAGATAAGAATAATAAGTAAATTAGAAAATAAAATATAATATGAAAAAATATTTTAATGTTTTATTTACTTTTTTTATATGGGTTTTAATTTTTTATTCATTAAAGGTTGAAGCAGTTCTTCCTTTAACAGGTAAATATATTATAATTGATGTGGGACATGGAGGTATCGGTTAAATCCAAAAATAGAAGAAATGACTATTTTGGTAAGTAAATACAAGAGTTTAAGGTAC
>CANQXB010000086.1 GCA_947627805.1 uncultured Bacilli bacterium | reverse complement strand
GATTCTAATCTTAAAGTAAAACTTGTTAATACCGATAAAATGTGGTATTATGGGCATCCAGAAGCAAGAAACTTTAAAGGTAGTGCTTTTAGTATTGAAGATTTTGGAAGTGAAACTGTTTTAAGTAAAGGATTATATTCAACAGATGGTTTTGCTACATTAGATGATAGTTATTCAATGTTTATTGATAATGATGGGTTCATGAATTTAAATAATACTAAAAGAATAGATATTTATTTATTTGCTTATAGAAGAGATTTTGGTTTATGTTTAAAAGATTATTTTACATTAACAGGATATCCTCCAATGATACCAAGATATGCTTTAGGTATTTGGTGGAATAGAGACCAAATATATAGTATGGATGATGTTCAAAAATTAGTTAGAACTTTTAATAAACAAAATGTGCCATTATCAGTTTTATTACTTGGTGAATTTTGGCATAAAAAAGATAAAAATAATTATAATTTATACAAAAGTGGTTATAGTTTTAATGAAGAATTATTTCCTGATCCTAAATATTTTATAAAATATATGCATGATAGAGGAATAAAAGTGGGAGTCAATCTTGATGCCTCAGAAGGTATTAATGCAATGGATGCCGGTTATTATAATATTTGTCGCGAGTTAAATTTACCTAATAATAAAATAATTCCTTTTCGTTGTTTAGATAAAGATTTTATTGTTAGTTATTTTAATAATTTAATTAATCCTTTATATGAATTAGGAATTGATTTCTTTTGGCTTGATAATAGAGATGAAATAACTACAAGAACTTTAAATTACTATCATTTTAATGATTATAAAAAATTTCCCGAAAAAAGAGGAATTATATTTTCTCGTAATGGGGGAAAGAGTGCCCATAAATACCCGATTCATTATTCAGGAGAAACAAAAGTTGGCTGGGATACCTTAACTTATTTACCATACTTTAATTCGACAGCTTCTAATATTGGTATGTCTTGGTGGAGTCATGATGTTGGAGGGTATAAAGGGGGAATGGAAGATAGTGAATTATATTTAAGATATGCCGAATTTTCTTGTTTTAGTCCGATATTTAGATTTAGTGCGAAAAGAGGAGCTTATTATAAAAGAGAACCATGGCGTTGGGATATGAAAACTTATACAATTGTTAAAGATTATTGTAAATTAAGACATAAATTAATTCCGTATATTTATACTGAATGTTACAAATATCATAAATCTTGTTTACCTTTAATAGAACCGATATACTATTATATTCCCGAAATATTTGATGAGCCTGATTATCGTAATGAATATTATTTTGGAACCGAGTTATTAGTGGCTCCGATTACAAAACCCAAAGATTCCATTATGAATCGAAGTGTCGAGAAAATCTTCTTACCTAAAGGGGTTTGGTATGACTTTAAAACTGGTAAAAAATTTATGGGAGATAAAAGATATGTTTCTTTCTTTAAAGATGAAGATTACCCAGTCTTTGTTAAAGCCGGCTCAATTATTCCTTTAGCTAAACTTGATGAAAACATAAATAACACCAATCCTCCTAAAGCTTTAGATATTGATATTTTCCCAGGTAGTAGTAATGTTTATCGTCTATATGAAGATGATGGAGTTTCTTCTTTATATGAAGAAGGCTATTATATAGTCACAGCGATTGATTTTGATTATAGTAAAGATAACTATACTTTATCAATTCGTCCGGTGGAAGGTAAAACAGGAATTATACCTGACAATAGAGATTATTTTATTCGTTTTAGAAATACCCGAATTCCGGAAAGAATAAGTGTTGAAATTAGTGGGGAAGAAGTAACTGATTATACCTATTATAATGATGAAAATGACTTTTTAGTAGAAATTAAAGGAGTTGATACTAAAAAGAGTTTAGTAGTAAGTATCAGTGGGGCTAATATTGAAATAGATGCGGTTAGAATTATAAATGAAGATATAAATGAAATTATTAGTGATTTAAGTATTGATACGTTACTTAAAGAAAGAATAGGCTTTATTATGTTTAGTGATTTACCTATTAATAAGAAGAGAATTGAAATTAGAAAATTAAAAGATGCGGGCTTAGACCCATTATTTATTAAAATGTTTATAAGATTACTAGAATATATTGGAGAAATTTAAAAATTTTCTCCTTTTTCTATGAAAATAAATATCTAAAAGAATAAAAATATGATACAATATTTTTGAAAGTTTTTTGTGGGTGGTTTATATGAGTAGATTAGAAGCAGGCTTTTATGCTTTTATAATTATTTTTCTTCTCGTTTTTATGATTGACTATCTTTTTATAAAAAGAAGATATTTAAAAAGATTAAATAAGAGTAAGAAAAAAAAGAAAAAAGATAATGAACTTATGGAACTTTCTTATCTTATTATAAAATTTAAATTAGATAAAAATAAACTACCTTTAAATAAACTGTTAGTAGTTATCTCCCTCATAAATGCTTTTATTATCAGTATTGTATCGGTAACTGTTTTAATTTTAGATACTTATATAATTATAAAATTACTAGTGGGATTTGCTCTTTTAATGGGGCTTATCTATTCCTTATATGAAATTTTAGGAAGAGTTTTAGAAAGACGAGGTATGGTTAAAGATGGAAATGAGTAAAATAGAACAAAAATGGCAAAAAAGATGGGAAGAAGGAGGATTCTTTCATGCTTCCAATAATAGTGATAAAGAAAAATATTATATTTTAGTGGAGTTTCCTTATCCTTCAGGTCAAGGACTTCATGTTGGTCATGTGAGAAGTTATACGGCTTTAGATGCTTATGCGCGAATGAAAAGAATGCAAGGCTATAACGTTTTATTTCCTATGGGATGGGATGCTTTTGGAGCTCCAGCCGAACAATATGCCATCAAAAATCATATTCATCCTTCTAAAGCTGTTAAAGAAAATATTCAAACTTTTAAAAGTCAAATAAAGTCTTTAGGTATTTCTTTTGATTGGACAAGAGAATTTTCAACAACAGACCCGGAATATTATAAATGGACCCAATGGCAATTTTTAAAGTTTTATGAGCATGGGATGGCTTATAAAGCTAAAAAAGATATAAACTGGTGCCCTAATTGTAAAACCGGCTTATCAAATGAAGACTCTTCTGGTGGTGTTTGTGAAAGATGTGGCAGTAAAGTTGTTCAAAAAGAAAAAGAACAATGGATGCTTCGAATGAGTGATTATGCTGAAAGCTTACTTGAAGGATTAAATGATACCCATTTTGCCGATAAAATTAAGTTAGGCCAAATAAATTGGATTGGTAAAAGTATTGGGGCCGAAGTTTTATTTAAAGTCAAAGATACGGATGAAGATATAGTGGTTTATACAACGAGATGTGATACTTTATTCGGAGCTACTTTTATGGTTTTAGCACCGGAACATCCTTTAATTGAAAAATTACAAGATAAAATTAAAAACATGGATGAAATAAGAAAATATCAAACCTATGCCAAAGAAAAAACTACTTTTGAAAGAACCGAACTTGTTAAAGAAAAAACTGGAGTTAAACTTGAAGGAGTAGTAGGAGTTAATCCCGTAAATGGTCAAGATGTGGAAATTTGGATTGGCGATTATGTTATGATGGGTTATGGAACGGGCGCGATTATGGCTGTACCGGCTCATGATGAAAGAGATTTTGATTTTGCGAAAAAGTATAATATTCCAATTATTCAAGTAATAAGTAAAGATGGTAAAGAAACTGAAAATCTTGAGAGTGCTTATGTTGAAGATGGTATTCATATTAATTCCGAATTCTTAAACGGTTTAAATAAAGAAGAGGCCATCAATAAAATGTTAGACTTTTTAAGTAGTAAAGGCCTTGGCAAGAAAAAAGTTAATTATCGTTTACAAGACTGGATTTTCTCAAGACAAAGATTCTGGGGTGAACCAATTCCTTTAGTCCATTGCGATAAATGTGGTTGGGTACCAGTTCCAGAGAAGGAGCTACCTGTTTTACTTCCCGATGTGGCTGAATATGAGCCAACTGATGATGGGGAAAGTCCACTTGCCAAGATTAGTGATTGGGTAAATACGACTTGTCCAAAATGTGGAGGAGCTGCCAAAAGAGAAACCGATACGATGCCAAACTGGGCTGGTTCAAGTTGGTATTTCCTAAGATATATGGACCCACATAACGATAAATGTTTTGCTTCTCCTGAAGCTTTAAAATATTGGGGTAAAGTTGATTGGTATAATGGCGGAATGGAACATACGACAAGACATTTACTATATGCCAGATTCTGGAATCAATTTTTACATAATATTGGTTTAGTTCCAAATAGTGAACCAATTGATATAAGAGTATCTCATGGAATGATTTTAGGCTCTAATAATGAAAAGATGAGCAAGAGTAAAGGCAATGTCGTAAATCCCGATGATATTGTTAAAGAATATGGGGCTGATACTTTACGTTCTTATGAAATGTTTATTGGAGATTATGAAAAAGATGCAGCTTGGAGTACGGAATCTTTAAGAGGTTGCAAAAGATTCTTAGATAGAGTAGAAAGATTAAAAGATAAATTAAATGATAAAGATGGTTATACTGATGATGTAATTGTTAATAAAACAATTAAAAAAGTTACTTTTGATTTAGAAAATATGAAGTATAATACAGTAGTTTCTTCTTTAATGATTTTAACTGGCTTTTATGAAAAGTGTGAAAGTATTACCAAAGATGATTATACTATCTTATTACAACTTTTAAATCCAATTGCGCCCCATATAACCGAAGAATTAAATGAAATGATGGGTAGTAG
>CANQXB010000085.1 GCA_947627805.1 uncultured Bacilli bacterium | reverse complement strand
TTGAAAGGTAAGATTATGGCAAAATATAAAGTAGATATAACAGGAATAAATACTAATGAAATAGAAGTATTATCAAGTAAGGAAACTTTAGAATTATTTGAAAAAATGAAAAATGGTGATATGGAGGCCAAAAATAAATTAGTAAATGGTAATTTAAAATTAGTTTTATCAATTTTAAAAAGATTTAATAATACTAAATATAATATGGATGATTTATTTCAAGTTGGAGTTATTGGTTTAATTAAAGCTATTGATAATTTTGATACTTCTTTAGGCCTTCGCTTATCAACTTATGCTGTTCCTTTAATCATTGGAGAGATTAAACGTTATGTTAGAGATAATACTTCGGTAAGAGTAAGTAGAAGCCTAAAAGATTTAGCTTATAAAATAATAAGATTCCAAGATGATTATATAAGTGTTCATGGTAATATACCTCCTAATGAGATAATTTCCAAAGAACTAGGAATAGAAGAATATGAAATTGGCTATGCCTTAGATGCCATGAAAGACCCAATGAGTATTTTTGAGCCTATTTATAATGATGGTGGCGATACCATTTATTTATCTGACCAAATTGCTGATATCAAAGATATCAATACCGATAGAGATATGTTAATTTCTTTAAGAAAAGCTTTACAAAAAATTAAAGAAAGAGAAAAAGAAATTCTTATTTCCCGTTTTATTGTGGGTAAAACGCAAATGGAAATAGCTTCTGAGCTAGGTATAAGTCAAGCTCAAGTTTCCCGAATTGAAAAAACTGCCATTGAAAATGTGCGAAAATTAATAAAATAACATATACTTTATTAAGGTGGAATTATGCTTTTGAGTGATTTACAAGTAAAAGATATTATAAATGTTAAAAATGGAAATAATTTAGGAAGAATTATTGATGCTAAAATTGATGAAACAGGAAGGATTATTTATTTTGTTTCGGAAGAAAAAAAGTTTATGAAAAAAATGACTAGAGGAGGAGAAGCAACTTTTGATTTTAGTAAAATAAAAAAAATTGGTGAAGATGTTATTTTGGTAGAGTTATAAACTCTTTTTCTTTTGGTTAAAAGTAACTCAAAAATGTGATATAATTAAATAGTGATAAATATGAAGAAAAAAATTATTATAATTGCGGTCTTTGTTTTAATCATTGATATTATTACTAAAATACTAGTTGATAATAGTTTTAATTTAAATGAAAGTAATGTAATTATTTCTAATTTCTTTTATTTAACTAAAATATATAATGATGGCGCTTCTTGGAGTATTTTAGCAGGACATCCTTTAATTATCATTATAATATCAATAGTTATTTTAATAATGCTTCTTATTTATCAAAGTCGTTTTAAACATAATTTACGCAATATTATAGCTTTTGGCTTTTTATATGGAGGAATAATGGGTAATTTACTTGACCGAGTGCTTTATACTTATGTAATTGACTTTTTAGATTTTAAAATATTTGGTTATGATTTTCCCGTTTTTAACTTAGCTGATATCTTCATTGTCATGGGAATATTCCTTCTTTTAATTGCCGTTTTTAAAAAGGAAGATGAATATGGAAATAATAGTGGACATTGAAAATGAACGAATTGATAAGTATTTAGGAACGCATACGGAATATAGTCGAGAACTTATTACTTCCTCTTTAAAAGAAGGTAAAGTTTTAGTTAATGATAAAGTAGTTAAGCCAAGCTATAAAACCAAACTAAATGATAAAGTAACTATTATAGATAATCTTTCCAAAGAACAAGATATAAATCCTGAAAAGATGGAGCTAAATATCGTTTATGAAGATGAGCATTTAATGGTTATTGATAAGCCAAGTGGTTTAGTTGTTCATCCAGGAAGTGGTAATTATGCTCATACTTTAGTAAATGGCCTTAAATATCATACTGATAACTTAAGTGATGTGGGTGGGGATGCAAGAGTTGGCATAGTACATCGTTTAGATAAAGATACTTCTGGTTTAATGATTGTTTGCAAAAGTAATAAAGCTCATGAAATTTTAGCGGAAGATTTTAAATATAAAAGAGTATATCGTGAATATTATGCTCTTTTGGTAGGTAATTTTCCTTATGAAACAGCCCATATTGAGGCTCCCATTGGAAGAAGTAAAACCAATTTTAATAAAATGGAAGTTATGGCAGGTGGTAAAGAAGCTCGGACTAATTTAAAAGTTTTAAAAAGATATAAAGATTATACTTTAGTAAGTTTAGTTTTAGAAACGGGCAGAACGCATCAAATAAGAGTTCATATGGCTTATATTGGTTACCCTGTTTTTAATGACCCCGTATATGGTAGCGGAACATCTTCTTCTTTTGGTCAATTCTTACATTCGAAAGTTTTAAGATTTACGCATCCTATAACGCGAAAAAAAATGGAATTTGTAAGTGAACTTCCAAACCCATTTCAAGAATTTTTAGATAATTTAGATAAGAGTGAGTAAACTACTAAAAACATAGGTTGTAAAAATAAAATAAGGAATACTCAAAACTTGATATCTTCCATAGATACTTTTCATCTTTCGAATAAGGAAGAAAGAAGATACCATTAATGATAAACTAACTAAAATGCTATAAGCTAAATGATAATGATAACTAAATAAAATAGATAGTAAGAAAATTAAAATATAATTGGCTACTAAAAGAAATGTTAAATCATTATCTAGTTTATCAATCCAGACAATTTTACAAATTGGAATTGTTATATAAAGTATTACGGCAAAATAAATTATAAAAAATAAATACATGAAATCACCCTTTACTAATATTATGAAAAAGGGTAAAATAATATGAAAGAGGTTATATATGAATAATATAATTTTAAATAATAAAGATGAAATAATTATGAGTTTAGTGCATTATTTTGTAACGGAAGAAAATTATACACCGATAAATGTGCAAGGAGCAAATAATGAAATTTGGTTAGAAAATTTAGAAGGACCTTATAAAATAGTCAGAATTAATTCTAAATATATTCATAACGAAGAACAATATAAATTTGATATTTTTAAAATGCGTTTTGTTATTAAACAAATAAAGAAAAAAACTTTATCTTTAAAAATGAATGTTTTAAATATTTGTTTAGATTTAGGAAATGCTGTTAAACTTGATAAAGTTGATAAATCTATTGATACCGTAAATATTACTTCTTTAAATGATGTGAAGAAAAATAAATCTTTAGGAGAAATTTTTCCTAAAATAAAAACTAATAGTTTTAAGAAAACAGATAATTTAGAGAAAATAATTCATATTACGGAAGATATTAATAAGAAAACTGAAAAAGAAAATAGTAAATATGAAGATATTTTTAAACCTAAAACGATTGTGGTAACTAAAGCTTTAATTATTTTTAATATATTATTATATATTGTTACTCTTTTATATTCGGATAATTTTACTAGCTCTTTAATTTTACTCGGAGCTAATAGTAGAGATTTAGTTATGAGTGGTGAATATTATCGGTTAATTACGAATGCTTTCTTACATGGTTCAATTGTTCATCTTTTAGTTAATATGTATTCTTTATGGGTAGTTGGTAGTCAAGTAGAAACTTTTATTGGTCGGTGGAAGTTTTTAATAATTTACTTATTAAGTGCTTTTATGGGAAGTATGTTTAGTATTATCTTCTTAAGTAATTCTATTTCCATTGGAGCTTCTGGAGCCATCTTTGGTTTAATGGGTTCTTTATTATATTTTGGTTATCATTATCGCCTTTATTTATCTAATACCCTAACTAGTCAGTTAATTCCAATTATCGTTTTAAACTTAATTTTAGGTTTTACTTTACCAGGTATTGATAATGCTGCCCATATTGGGGGCTTAATCGGCGGTTATTTATCAACCATGGCTGTTGGCCTTAAATATAAGAGTAGCAAATCCGAAATGATAAATGGGGCGATTGTTTATTTACTTTTAGTAGGATTCTTATTTTATGTTTTATTTAAGTTAGTTTAAGCCCACTCCCTTTGAAGTTTTTCGCATAACTTATTAGGGAAGGGGTTTTTTAATGCGTAAATTTATTGCTGATGTGAAAAATAAAGTTTTAGAAAAAGGCGAGCATTATATAACGAGTGATTATAAAACCAGAAATACTAATCGGAGTCATAAAGGTATCGATTTAATTGGCCAAAATAAAAGTATAGATAATGTGACGGCGATAGATAAAGGAGAAGTTATTACAAGTAAAAAATCTAATACGGCAGGTAATTATGTGGAAGTTAAACAAGAAAATGGTTTTATTACCCGTTATTTACATATGAAAGATAATAGTTTAAAAGTAAAAAAGGGTGATAAAGTTTCTAAAGGCGAAGTTCTAGGTAGAATGGGAAACACAGGTAATAGTACCGGAGCTCATCTTCATTTTGCCGTAACGGACGCGAAAAGAAATGATCAAGATCCTTTACCATATCTTTTAGGAACTAAAGATTTTACTAAAGCAAATTCTAATTATTATCAAGATTTTATTTTAAAAATTCAAAAAGTTTTAGGAACGAAAGTTGATGGTATTGCGGGCCCAAATACTTTAAATAAAACTATTACTATTTCTTCGAAAGTAAATAATCACCATCCAGCTGTTTTAGTAATTCAAGAATATTTAACTAATCTTGGTTATAAAGAAGTAGGTAAATTAGATGGTATAGCTGGTAAAAATTTTACTAAAGCTGTTAAACAATATCAAAAAGATAATAATTTAGTAGTAGATGGTATTATTACTAAAAAAGCTCAAACATGGAAAACATTACTTAATATTTAAT
>CANQXB010000084.1 GCA_947627805.1 uncultured Bacilli bacterium | reverse complement strand
ATTAATTATCAAGAAGAAGTTATTATTAGAAGAACGCGTTTTGAACTAGATAAAGCGGAAAAAAGAGTTCATATTTTAGAAGGTTATAAAATTGCTCTTGATAATTTAGATGATTTTATTAAAATTATAAGAGAGTCTGAAACTGATGTTATTGCCAAAGAAACTTTAATGAATAAGTATTCTTTAACTGATGTTCAAGCTGATGCCATTCTAGAATTAAAACTTCGTCGTTTAACCGGTTTAGAAAGAGCTAAAATTGAAGAAGAATTAAGAGACTTACTTCTAAAAATTGAAGAATTAAAAGGTATTTTAGCTTCTCGTGATAAAGTTCTAGAAATTATTAAGAATGAATTATTAGAAATTAAAGAAAAATATGCTGATGAACGAAGAACGAAAATTGATATGACCGCTATTGAGTATATTGAAGATGAATCTTTAATACCTGAAGAAGATGTCATGGTAGTATTAACAAATAAAGGTTATATTAAGAGAACTACTAATGATACCTTTAGAACCCAAAATCGTGGGGGAATGGGAGTTAAAGGACTTACTACAAATGATGAAGATTATGTGGAACACTTAATTAACCTATCAACCCATGATTACATTATGTTCTTTACTAATAAAGGTAAAGTATATCGTATTAAAGGTTATGAAATACCAGAATTTAGTCGTCAATCAAAAGGTATTCCAGTAATTAATCTATTACAAATTGAAAAAGATGAAAAAATTAATTCGGTATTAAAGATAAATAAAGATGAAGAATATAAATACTTGTTATTTGCTACTAAAAAAGGTATTGTTAAGAAAACTAATATTAGTGAATTTGAAAATATTAGAACAACTGGTAAATTATGTATTAGTTTAAAAGACAATGATGAGCTTCTTGATGTTAAGAAAACTACTGGTAATGATATTGTTCTTTTAGGTAGTGATAAAGGCCGCATGGTTAAATTTTCCGAAGGGGAAATTAGAGCTATGGGTCGAACTGCATCCGGTGTTAAAGGTATTAATTTAAGTGGTGGTGAATGTATTTGTTCAGAAGTTGTTTCTGAAAATCAAGTTATTCTTTTAGTTACCGAGAAGGGTTATGGTAAACGTACAAAAGTTTGTGAATTTAGACAAACAAAACGAGGAAGCAAAGGGGTATTAGCTCTTAATGTAACTGAAAAGAATGGTAATCTAGTGGCCGCTAAAGTAACAGAGGATGACAAAGACGTTATTATTATGACTAATGCGGGAATTACTATTAAACTTCCAGTTAATCAAATTTCAACATTAGGAAGAGTAACTCAAGGTTTAAGATTAATTTCTTTAAAAGAAAATCAATTTGTAGCAACAGTTAGTATAGTTGATCATATAATTAATGAAGAAACGGAACCAGAGCAAGATAATAGTGATTCTATAAATTTCGATTAAATATTTCCCGGGAAATAATTTAAATAAAAATGTAGTTCAATGTTTCACGTGAAACATTGAACTTTTTTGTATAAAAAAATTCCTAGTTAAGTTAGAAATTTGGATTAGTTTAAGTAATAAGTTAAAAATAAAAATTCCTTCTAATATAATATTGATTGCGACCGCCAGGAAGCAACAATAGTATTAGAAGGAGGACATTTATGAAGAATATTCAAATAAACGATATAAAAAGTTTAGCACATACTCAATGGAATTGCAAATATCACATAGTATTTGCACCAAAGTATAGACGTAAGGTCTTTTACGAGAGTAAAAGACTAGAAATAGGACAAATATTGAGACAACTATGTGAATGAAAAGGAATCACAATAATAGAAGCAGAAGTATGTCCAGACCATATACATATGTTAGTAGAGATACCACCAAAATATAGTGTATCAAGTGTAATGGGATTTTTGAAAGGAAAAAGCAGTTTGATGATATATCAAAAGTGGGCAAACATGCGGTTTCAATATAGGAATAGAGAATTTTGGTGTAGAGGGTACTATGTAGATACAGTAGGAAAGAATACAAAGAAAATAAAAGAATATATACAAAATCAATTGAAAGAAGATCAACTAAGTCATCAAATGACATTTGAAGATTTTGACCCTTTTAAAGGGTAGCAAGTAAAATATGCGACTGGCGGTCGAAAAAAGGCCACTTAAGTGGAGGCCAATAGAAAAGCCTTTTAGGCGAAAATGAAAAACCACCAGCTATGCTGGTGGAAATTTATTGTACAATAAAATTTCTAGTTAAGTTAGAAATTTAACAAAGTATTAATGATGAGTTAAAAATCAAAAATCCTTCTAATACAGTATTGATTGCGACCGCCAGGAAGCAATAATAGTATTAGAAGGAGGACATTTAAATGAAAAACATTCAAATAAATGATATAAAAAGTTTAGCATATGTTTAATAAAATTACAAAAATTATATTTTGTTTGAATCAAAATATCTGCAAAATAGTTTTTAAAAAATTAAAATAAGAAATATTTTTTATCAAAATATAAATTTATTAATTATTATATATTCAATGTTTCACGTGAAACATTGAAATAATTTGCATCAATTAAAAGATTATGATAATATTTAAATGCACAACAAATATACTGTAAACTGGTCAGAGTTGGAAGACAGCAGCCACATCAGTCCCTATTTGTGTGTGCTTTTTTTAATTTGGAGTTGATAAAAATGAATTATATGTTGTTAGCATATAAAGAAGCTTTAAAAGCTTATAAAAAAAATGAAATACCTGTTGGAGCAGTAATAGTAAAAAATGATAAAGTGATAAGCAAAGCTCATAACATACGGCAAAAAAAATATAATGTGTTAGGTCATGCGGAAATAATGGCAATTTTAAAAGCAGAAAAAAAATTAAAAGATTGGCGCTTGGATGATTGTGAATTATATGTCACTTTAGAGCCATGTCATATGTGTCAAACAATTATAAAAGAATGTCGGTTAAAAAAAGTTAATTTTTTATTAGCACAACATAAAGATAATAAAAATAAGCAATCAAATGTTTGTAATGTTTTAAAAAAAGATTATCAAAAAATAATGGAAAATTTTTTTAAAAAATTGCGTGATTAATTAGTAAAATATTCGGTAAGTATGGTATAATTAATATGAAAGGAATAGCATCATGAAATACAAAGTACTTTATCGAAAATATCGTCCCAATGATTTTGAAAATATAATTGGTCAAGATTATATTATAAAAACTTTAAAAAATTCAATTATTCATAATAATATTTCGCATGCTTATATATTTTCAGGTCCAAGAGGTACTGGAAAAACTACCACAGCTAAAGTTTTTTCAAAAGCTATAAATTGTTTAGAGCCAATTGATGGTTCACCTTGTGGTAAATGCGCATTTTGTACTAATTTTCAAGAAAATCCTGATATTATTGAAATAGATGCCGCTTCTAATAATGGTGTTGATGAAATCAGAGGATTAATTGAGAATATAAAATTAGCTCCAACTAATGGTAAATATAAAGTTTATATTATTGATGAAGTTCATATGTTGTCTACTAGTGCCTTTAATGCTTTACTTTTAACTTTAGAGGAACCACCTGCTCATACAATCTTTATTTTAGCTACTACCAATATTGAGAGTGTTCCAATTACCATTCTATCGAGATGTCAAAGATTTGATTTTCAAAAAATAAAAATTGTTGATATAGTAGCAAGATTAAAAGAAATATGTAAAATAGAAAATATTGCGATAGATGAAGAGGCTTTAAAAGAAATAGCTTATTTAGCTGAAGGGGGAATGCGGGATGCTTTAAGTTTGTTAGACCAATTGTCTAAAAGTGAAGAAAAAATCACTTTAGATTTAATTGAAAAACAAATCAAAACTATTTCGCAAAAAGGTATTAATGATTTATTACAGACTATTGAAGATAACGATATAAATAGATGTTTAGAATTAATTAATGAATATCGAAATCGAGCAGTTGATTATAAATCTTTAGTAAAAAAAATAATCGAAATTATCAGTGAAAAAGCCAAAAATTTCAAAAGAAATGGTCAATATAGTCGGTTACAATTTACAGATTATAAAAACTTAATTTTTTCATTAGCTGATAGTTTAAATAAAATTAATATTAACGTTGATTCATACACAATTTTAGAAATGATTTTACTTGAATATTTTAATGAAGATGATTCTAAATTAAAAATAAATAAAGAAAATACCAAAGTTATTGCTGAAGAAACGCAAAATGAAGAAATAAATGTTGAAGTAAAACCAGAAAACCACATTGATGAAGATGTTTCTAATGATAATTTAGAAAAATTTATAGAAATTCGAATTAATAATTGTTTTGTGGAAGCTAAAAAAAGTTATTTAGAAAATGCTAAAAAAGAATTTAATGATTATATATTAACTTCAAATAATGGTAAAATAAAATCGACACTGGAAGATAGTGACGTAGTTGCCGCTTCTTCAAAATATGTTATATTAAAGACTAGTAATAAACATAATGTTGATTCTTCAAATAAAATGTCTTTAGAAATAGAAAAATCTTTAAAAAAAGCCATTGGTAAAGAATATAAACTAGTCTTTATTGATGATGATAGATGGAAAGATGAAAAAGAAAAGTATATTTTAAATTTAAAAAATAAAAAAGTATATGAATATATTGAAGAAGACTCTAATTTATTAGAAACAAAAACAGTTTTAAATGATGTTTTTGATAAAGATAAAATAGAAATTGTATAAGGAGACTCTTATAATAAAAACTAGATAAGTCAAGTAATACAAAATTTGATAAAATTAATCTAGGAGGATGAAGT
>CANQXB010000083.1 GCA_947627805.1 uncultured Bacilli bacterium | reverse complement strand
TTTGTTTATTTTTACGTCTTCATTGACGTGTTTTGTCATGTCTTAAAATTTACTTTTTATTTTCAACCTTTCCTCCTAAATAAAAAATTTCATAACGTAAGGACGTCTAATTCGTGGTACCACCTTACTTTATGAAATTAATTCACCTTAATAAATATAACGCATTTCTGCGGGATTTCCAGCTCCAAAGTGATATAAATTAAATTTGACTTCTTAGTTTGCACCAACCACTAATTCTCTTTAAGTCGCTATTTAATTTACGTGTCTTCTTCACGGCTTTTTAAAATTACACTTTAAATTATATGCAAAAACTTGGCATTAGTCAACTAGGACTTTTGATAATGACTATTATTTTTGTGACTTTTATGCTAAAATGAAAAATAGAAAGAAGGGGCTAATGATGCAAGATAATATTTTTAGAGAATACGATATAAGAGGAAAAGTACCTAAAGAAATAAATGAAGAAGTTGCCTATAAAATAGGTTTAGGTTATGGTTCTTATTTACAAGAAAAATTAAATCAAAAAGCTTGTGTAATTTCTCATGATAATCGTCTTTCGAGTCCTAGTTTACATCAAAACTTAATTAAAGGTCTTCTAAAAAGTGGTCTTCATGTCATTGATTATGGACTTACGACTACCCCCATGCATTACTATGCTAGACATTTAGAAAATTTATATGGGGTAATGATTACTGCTAGTCACAATCCTAGTGATGAAAATGGTTTTAAATTTTCTTTTGATGAATATGCTAATGCCCGAGGCGAAATGATTCAAGATTTTAAAGATTATCTTAAGAAAGGTAAATTTTTAAAAGGCCAAGGTACTTTAGAAGAAAAAAATATTAAAGATGAATACATCGATTATGTTATTAATCATTTAAAAATGGGCAAAAAGAGAATTAAAGTTGTTTTAGACCCCGCCAATGGCACCACAACGATGATAGCAAGAGATATTTATGAAAAATTAAATATTGATTTAACTATAATAAATGAAGAGTCAGATGGGCATTTTCCTAACCATCATCCCGACCCTTCTATTGAAGAAAATTTAAAAATGCTTAAAGAAAAAGTTTTAGAAGTTAAAGCCGATTTAGGTATTGGTTTTGATGGGGATGGAGATAGAATTGGCATTATTGATGAATTAGGTCATTTAGTTTTAATTGAAGACTATGCGATTATTATTTTAAGAAATATTATTGATAAAGTTCAAAATAAAAAGTTCTTATACGACCCTAAATGTTCTGATATTTTTAAAGATGAAATTCTAAAATTAAAAGGGACTCCCGTAATATGTCGAACGGGAACAAGTTATACTCAAGAAAAAGTTTTAAGAGAAAATATTCCCTTTGGCATTCAATATGTCGGACACATTTCTTTAAACGACCGTTTATTTAGTACCGAAAGTGCTATGTATTCTTCTCTTCGTTTAATTGAAATTTTATCTAAAACCGATAAAACTTTAAGTGAACTAGTCAGAACTATTCCGAAATATTTTAATACTCCGGAAGAAAAATTTGCCTCTTTCGATAATCTTAAACGCGAAGTTATTGCCAATATTAAAAAATATTGTGATGAACAAAAGTGGCAATACTTAGAAATTGATGGTTTAAAAGTAATGTTTAAAGATGCTTGGGCTTATGTTAGAGCTAGTAATACGGGACCCAATATTACTTTAAGATGTGAAGCCAAGAAAAAAGAAGATTTAGATAATCTTCATAAAATATTTACAACTTTAATCGAATTATATAACAAGGAAAAAGTATAAAAATTAATTTATACTTTTTTTATTTGATAATTGAATCTAAAGCTAAAGTAATCATTTCATTTAAACTATTTTGTCTTTCTTCTCCTGATAAAACAACATCACTAAATTTAGAATCAACCGCGGTAAGAATACAAGAAGCTTCTTTTTTAAAGTGGGAAGCAATATGGAATAAAGCAAAAGCTTCCATTTCTTCTCCTAAAATATCTAATTCTTTTGGAATTCGATTTAAGACTCTATCATAGTCAATATAAGGTCCGAAAACATCCATTGTCGTAATATCACCAACATGAATTTTATAATTTAATTCTTCAGCTGTTTCCATTATTTTAGCATTTAAACTACTAGATGGGTACGTAATATGTTCCTTATAATCAGAAAAAGTATAAGCAAAGTTAGATTCTGAATAAGCTTTAGTAGCTAAAATTAATTCTGGTACTTTGACTTCTTTTTTAACTGCTCCACAAGTACCAATCCGAATTATTTTTTCGACATTAAAATAATGAAATAATTCCCAAGCATAAATACCCATACTAGGCATTCCCATTCCGGAAGCCATGATAGTTACTTTTACCCCTTTATAAAATCCCGTATAACCTAGCATATTTCTTAAATTAGCCACATTGGTAGCATTTTCCAAAAAATTATCAGCAATATATTTAGCTCTTAAAGGGTCTCCCGGCATTAAAACTAAAGGCGCAATACTTCCCTTTTTAGCATTAATATGAATTGGTTCATCTCCAATAAACATAATATCATCTCCATTTTTATTATATCTAAATTAATTAATCATAGTTGAAAATTAAAAATATTTTTGACTTAATTTTACACAATTATTTGATTAGGATTAGAAAAATCTTTCATCGTGGTCTTAACATAATCTTCACTACCAATAATTGTGACTAAATTTTCTAAATAATTATTATAATTTTTACTATAATCTATGGTTATATGTAAATCTAAATTATAATCTTGATATATTTTATTAACTCGTTCAATTAAATAAGTATTTACTCCAATATTCATTTCATTAATAAATAAAGTAAATTCTCCTTCATAAAAAACTAAATCATGCACAATTTTTAAAGTACTTAAAACATCCCCTTCGGTTAAAATAATATTTCCGACAATCGGTCCCTTTAAAGTTTTTTCTTCTAAAGAATATTCTAAATAACAAACAATATCATCATAAGTAGCTCCTAAACCTAAGGAATCATCAGCATTAACTAGAATTTTAAAAGCTTCTTCTTCATCTTTTATAACATCTAATAATTTTCGATAAATTAAAATATTATTCAAGAGTTTTACCCTCACTTCCTATCGATTTAATAAAATCTACCACCATATTTATTTTTTCTTCTAAATTAGGATTATTAATGGCTTCATTTAAACTATTTTGCCAAAAAGCAAAAGAAGAATGATAAATTCTTTTAACTCCTTTAGTGGGAAACTTTTTAATATACTCTATTAAATCTAATTTTGTACTGCGACTCATTTCTAAAAAATTATCAATATTCATGACATAAGTAGCATTATATTTAGCCGGGATAAGTTCATCTTCTTTTTCCCAAAACTTTTCTAAGATAACTACTCCATTAGGGTAAAAGAAAGCATAATAACCAGCAAGACCTTTTTGAAGTCCTCTTCGAGGTCTTCCTACAAATCCCGAATTTTCTAAAGTCGTAATTCTTTCATTTATCTCTTTAATTAAAGAATCGGAATTTTTTTTATCTTTAGAAGCTTCTCCTTCTTTTTTATAACTACCTTGTTTTATTCTTTTTCCTTCTGGTAAAATTTCCCAATTTAAAGTAATATCATCATCATATAAATGATTATATTTTTCCATAAAAGTAATATCTTTATATTTACTTTCTTCTTCTCTTTTGATTTTAGGTAAAGTTATTTCTTTAATTTCTTGATGTTTAGCAATTAAACTATGATATTCTTTTTGAAAATCCCACCGACTATATCTTCTAAGTTTAGCACCACTAGGAAGAATATAGGTAATTCTTGGGTCATACTTTTTATTAGTGTTAAGCATTTCTAAAATAGCTTGACGATAAAACATTAGATAAGTATAAATATTAGGAAGTTTATTCGCTTGTTCATGGCTTAAACAATATTCATAACTAATTTTAGCAAATAAAAGAGCAAATGTATCAGGATGAAAACATTTAGCTAAAGCTTTAAAATCTAATTTACGATCAAAAAAATCTTTTAAATTAGGTAAACCTATTTCTAAATTTAAGAAAAAATCATAAGCTTTATTTATATAATCTTTAAATTCTAAACCATGACCATATAAATCATAATCACTACTCGCAGCATCAAAATATTCGGAATTAAGTTCATTATCTAAAACATCTTTTAATCTTGCACATTTTATTTTTAAAGCCTCAATTATTTTTTCATTTAAAGCTTCCCGGCCCTTAGAATATTCGGAAATTAAACTTTCAATAAATTCTTTTTGTTCTTCTTTACTTCTTTTATATTTATCAATATTTTGATTAAGTAAACCAATAATAAAAGAATAAAAATGTTGTTCGGAATATTTGAGACATCTTCCTATTTTATTTTCATTAGGTAAAGAAACCATAAAAGGTAAAACTTTTAAAATATTGGGATTATGAAAAATATTTAACATTGGTTTTTGATAAGTCTCTTCATAAAATTGGCCAAAAAGTGATTTATTATTTTCTTTTAAAGAATTTTCAAATAAATTATTAATGCCAAAAGTCCAATACCCTCCATAAGAAGGAATTGGGTCAAAAACAGCATCGACATAATTTGATTGTTTAAAACATTCCTCAATAGTCATATTAACCACTTTTCCCTATTATTAGTATAGCATTATTTAAATATTTATTAAATAAATTAAAAGAGACTTTACATTGGAAAATAAATTTTAATTGACAAAAAAATATTTTTTAATACTCCCAAGTTTATCACATGATAATAAAAAATAGTTCTGCAAGTAGCATAAATACTTGTTTTTTTATGAAATTTTATC
>CANQXB010000082.1 GCA_947627805.1 uncultured Bacilli bacterium | reverse complement strand
AAAGAATAGTTAAAAGGCTATTCTTTATTTTTAAATAACTTAAGATAAATAAGAAAAAGTAAAAAAATAAGGAAAAAAACAAATAAAACTAGAGGATAAGTATAAAAGAGAGTAATAATAATTCTATAATTACTGCCACAAATAACAATACCTAAAAAAACAGTTAAAATAATAGATAGAGAATAACTTATTTGATGATAAGGTTTAGGAAGTATTTCTTTAATATTAGTAGTAAGAGTAGCTAAAGTAATAAACATATTAAAATACCAAATAAATGTGGAAATATTTTCAATGTTTTCAATAAAATCTAAGATTTTTATTTGTTTTAAAACAGCATATTCGGGGAAACTATAAATTTTTATTAAAGGTTCTCCTAAACAAATAATTGTAAACAAAATTATTCCTAAAAGGAAAAGACAAGACGTTAAATAAACCTTAAGTTCATATTTAAAATCATTATTATTAAAATTAAGCGTAACAATTTCTGGAATACTTGATATTGAAGCAAATATTAAAGCCGAAGTTATTATATTAAGTCTTGGTGTTGACATCACAGGAGTTAAATAATCAAGATTAACATATTTTAATAGTAAGAAAAAGTAAATAATTATAACAGTTATACTAATAACAAAAGTGAAAGTGCTTAGGGTTTCTAAAACTCTTTTTTCTTTACTAGATAAGTAAATAGCTAAAAGAAGAAAAGGAATAACAACAATTATTTTGGGAGTATATAATAAATAGAAAGAATTAACAAACATTGGAAGTAATATTAGTATCATTGTAATTAAATAAAGATTAAATATGTAAAAAACAATTTTAAATAGTATACTATTTCTTTTCTTTAAATAAGTTTTTAATTTACTATATAAATATAAGATTATAATTCCAATTAATGAACCTAATATTAGAGAAATCCAAGCATCTTTACCAGCATACTTAAATAAAAGAAAGAAACCAATACCAAACATCGAAAAACTAGAGATAAAATACGTTAATTTATTTTTCATTTTGCACCTCAAAGATAAAACCTTTTGTATTTATTTTTAAATCGACTATAACTTCTATATCAGCAACTTGCCATAAATTTTTATTCTTTTTCCGATATTTCTTATAATAAATATCTTGAAAAGCTAAAATATCACTATCATTTTTTTGAAGAATTTTAATAAATTCTAAAACATCATTTTGAATAATTTTACTAAATTCTTGATTTAAAGTTTGGTAACTTTTTTGATTCTTTAAATTAAAATTAGCACTATTATCAATAATTTTACCATCTAATTTTAAATTTAAAGTTATTTTTGAATCTGTAACTTTTATATCGGTATTAGAATGAGCAATATTAATGGCGACATTACCTTCTTCAAATTTTTTATTAAATATTAAAGAATAAACATCTTTTGATAGTAAATTATATAGAGAAGAATTTTTTTGACTTAAAGTATTTTGCTTTTTAAAACCTTTAAATATATAAAAATTATCTAAAGATAAAGTATTATTTTTTAAAGTTAGGGAGCTTAAAACGGCATCGCTATCTTCACTAATAAATTTCGCTAAAGTTTCTTGAAAAGGTTCTTTAATAGCTAAATTATTATTATAATCTTCATTATTTAATAAATTTAAAATTAAATCGCTAACAACGGGATTATTTTTACTATTATTTTCTAAAATTTCCTTAGGTGAGGTATCTTTAGCTACTAAAAGAAAGAATTCATCCCGAATATTAGTATCTCTAATTAAATAATCACATATATCTTCTAAATGAGCATCAATGACACTTTCACTTAAAATAATTAATCGTAAATGAGCAAAATAAGGCTTTTTTCCAACTTTATAGTTAGTATCAACAAAAGCTTCACTAATGTTTTTACCTTCGCCTCCTAAAGTATAGCTGAGCATTGAGGTATTTTCATCGGTTTTAGTGTCATTTAAGATTTCATAAGTAAGATGATAGGCATTATCATAATAATCAATCCCCATCCCACTTATAATGGCTAAATTATTAAGTTCAATATTGTCATAACACCCTGTTGCTAAAAAGATAATACTAACTAAAATAATTATTTTTTTCAATTAAATCTTCCTCTCGTTAAGTTTTTATTTGTTATAAGAGTACTTCTTTCCGTATTTTTAATATCTTTTCTTTTTAAAACAGTTTTAAAAAAATATTCTTTATTAAAGGGCGCAATTGGAGCAAAATAATTAGCATTTAAAGATTTTAAACTAATTAAATTTATTAAAAGTAAAATGAAACTTAAAAATATACCATATAAGCCAAAGAAAGCAGCAAAGAATAAGAATAAATAACGATAGTATCTTAAAGCATTATTAATTTCGAGTTCGGTAAATATTAAACTGGTGATGAAAGTAAATGAAGCGACAATGATGGCAATTGGGGAAACTAGTCCGGCATTAACTGCTGCATCTCCGATAATTAAAGCTCCTAAAATAGAGATAGCGGAACCAAAATTAGAAGGAAATCTTAAATCACTTTCTCTTAAAATATCACATATAAATAAAAGCATAATAAGTTCTACTATACTGGGAAAAGGGACTCCTGAGCGTTGAGTGCTAAAATTAATAAGTAAGCTAGAAGGAATAGTCTCTTGATTATAATTAATAATGGCAATGTATATGCCGGGGGTAGCAATTGACATAATAAAAGCAAAAAGCCTTAGCATTTTTATAAAGCCAACATTGATGCTTTTAACATAATTATCACTTACGGGATTAATAAAATCCACTAAAAAAGAGGGAAGAATAATGGCAAAGGGTGAAGTGTCCATCATAATAACTATTTTACCTTCTAAAAGAGCCGTTGCTACTAAGTCCGGTCTTTCAGTTCTTTTAATGGTTGGAAATACCGTTTTATTTTCACTTTCTAAATAGTTAATAATAGTACCTTGATCAATAACTCCATCAACATCAATTTTTTTTAATTTTTCTTTAATTATTTCGACATTTTTTAATTCGGCAATATCATCTAAATAATTAATACTAACGGTATTTTTCGTAACTCTTCCCATAACTAATTCTTCTGTTTTCATGGTATGACTTTTAATTCTTCTTTTAATAAGTCCCATATTAGTTTGATAGTTTTCCACAAAAGAATCTTCAGGTCCTAGTAAAGATGGCTCTCTTAAGGATTGAGTAATGCCTCTGTTTAAATCGCCCCTTACTTCAATGGCAATCATTTTTTTATCATTAATGACAATGGCAAAACCACTTGTTAAATAATACTCAATTTCATCATATTTTTTTAAAATAACGGTATTAGGTCCCGGTATACCACTTAAAATGTCACTATCTTTTTTGAAAGTTAAATTCTTTAAGATATATTCATTTACTTTATCTGAAGAACAAACTGTTTCAATAAAAATGACATAGACACTTTTAAATAAGTTTATTTTGACTTCTTTAATTTTTAAATCGGGGGTTTTGGAAAATTCTTTCTTTATTCTTTCTACTATTTTTTGCATATTTTCACCTATATATTTTTATTATGAACCTTAAAAACTTGTTTAATACACTTTTTTAATTCTTCCTTTTATGTTATATTTATATTTATGGAAATAGAAGTAGTAAAATTTGATAATTTAGGAAGAGGCATTGGTTATTTAGATAATAAAATTATCTTTATTCCTAAAACTGTTCCGGGAGATTTGGTTAAAGTTAAAATAATTAAAAATAAGAAAAATTTTTTAATTGGAAAAATAACCGAAATTATTAAACCATCAAAATTAAGAATAAAGGCAATTTGTCCTTTATTTAATACTTGTGGTGGCTGTGATTTAATGCACATTAGTTTAAGTGAGGCTTTAGACTATAAATTAAATAAAGTAAATGATATTTTAAAGAAAAATAAAATAGATTATAAAGTTTTAAAAATAGTTAAAAGTAAGCCTTATAATTATCGTTATAAAATAACTTTAAAAATTCAAGATGGTATTATTGGCTATTATGAAAGCAATACCCATCAAGTTGTTCCTTGTTCTTATTGTTATTTAGCTAAAGAAGAAATTAATCAAATTATTCCCGCTTTAAAGAAATTAAATATTTTAAATGGGGAAGTTACCATTAGAGTTAATAGTAAAGGAGAAATTCTTTTAATTATTAATTCTTTAGATAAAATTGCTAATATTTCTAATTTAATTCATGATTTTGCTATTGTTGGTATTATTCAAAATGCTAAATGTCTTTATGGAGAAGAATATTTTATGGAAAATATAGAGTCTTATTTATTTAAAATAAGTTATAATTCTTTTTTTCAAGTAAATGAAGAAATATGTGCTAAATTATTTGATTTAATTAAAGATAATACACTTTTTAGTCATAATATATTAGACTTATATTGTGGAGTTGGTTCTTTAAGTATAGCGACGAATAAAGAAGCCAAAGTCCTAGGAGTAGAAATAATTCCTAATGCAATAAAAGATGCTAATTTTAATAAAAAAGTTAATAAAAGAGATAATGCGGAATTTATTTGCGCTAATACTTCCGATGTTATTAATAAAATAACTTCTCAATATGATACAATTATTTTAGACCCTCCTAGAAATGGAGTTAGTAAAGAAGTATTAACAAAAATAAAAGAAGAAAAAATATCCCAAATAATTTATGTGTCTTGTGATGCCAATACTTTAGGAAGAGATTTGAATTATCTTTTAGATACTTATGAAATAAAAGAATTTATTTTATTAGATATGTTTCCTAATACTGAACATGTTGAAAGTTTTTGTGTTTTAAATTTAAAGTAAGTTAAAATATTAAACTAAAAA
>CANQXB010000081.1 GCA_947627805.1 uncultured Bacilli bacterium | reverse complement strand
GAATTTATTGATAATTTCCGTTATTTCCATGATGATGCAAAAGAATATTTCTTAGTTAGTGAACTTCCTAAAGAAGGCGAAACTATTAAATATACTCTTCAACAACTTATTGATAAAAATATTATTTTATCTTTTGGTTATGAAGGAAAAAGTTGCGATACCGAAGCAAGTTATGTTACTGTTACTAATACTAATGGTAAATATAATATGACCACTACTCTAGTTTGTGGTACCGAAGTAGCTAAAACAACTGTAGAATTAGGATGTAATCAACTATGTGTTAGTGGTAAATGTAAAGTTGAAGTAGTTGAACCAGAAGATTTAATGAATGAATATCGTTTTAAACAAGCATATCAAACTTCAGAAAGTGTTTATGCTTGTCCAGCTGGCTATACAAAAAGCGGTAGTGGTAAAAATACAATTTGTTTAAAAGGTGATGAAACGACAGTTTCAGCCACTAAAGTTGTTTCTTATAACTGCCCTACTGGTTATACTAAAAATGTTGATGGTGATAAAGTAAGTTGTACTAAAGATACTAATACAACAACTAGTCCAGTCGAAAACGAAACTTATACTTGTCCTAGTGGCTATGTAAGTTTAGCTAATGATAAAACAGTATGTACTAAAAAAGCAACGGAATTAAAAACTCCAAATAAAACATATACATATTCTTGTCCTAGTGGTTATTTACCTGATGCAAATGACAAAACTAAATGTGTTAAAAGTTCTAATGAATCTAAAAATGCTAGTTTAAGTTATACTTATACATGTCCTAGTGGTACTACTTACCAAACAGGTAGTGGTTCCTCATTAAAATGTTATAAGGGTACAACTATAAATGCCACAGCCACATGTAGCCAAGGTACTTTAAGTAATGGTAAATGTGTTATAAGTGGTACAACAACGCAACTTACACCAACTAAGACTAGTAGTTATGGATGCCCTAGTGGTTATAGTGTTTATAGTGGTAGTGGTTCTAGTTTAACATGCTATCGTAAAACAAGTAGTGGTTACTATAATTATTATTCATATCCTCATAATACTACTTACCAAGGATGTACTTATAGTGGAACTGTTCTTCAATCTTGTGGTTCAAATTGTACTAAGAGGGTTTATGCTTACTATTGTGGAGCTACATATTCTTACAAAAATGGGGTTGTAACAAGTACTTCATATTCATGTCCTAGTGGTACTGATTATAAAACCGGAAGTGGTTCATCATTAAAATGTTATAAATATGCAACTCCAGAAAGAACAGTTAATCCAACCTATAGTTGTTCAAAAGGTACTTTAAGTGGAACAAGTTGTGTAATTAAAGATGGTACTTTACTAACTACAACTAAGAGTTCTAGTTATAGTTGTGATGCTGGTTATACATTAAGTGGTAGTAAATGTTATAAAACTACCCAAAGTTCCGTAGCAGCAACTCAAAACACTAACTATAGTTGTAATGATGGTTATGAATTAAATGCTAATAATAAATGTGTTAAGAAAACTGAAGACAAAAAAGACGCTACTAAAAATGTAACTTATAGTTGTCCAGATGGCTTTAAGGCTAATGGTAGCGGAAAAGATATGACTTGTGTTTCAACTGGTAAAGACACTAAAAATGCTGTTAAAAATGTCGAATATAAATGTGAAGCCGGTTATACTAAATTTGGTCTAGGTTCACAAGCAAAATGTACTAAAGGTAAAACTACTTCCGTAGCGCCAACAGTAACATCTAATAGTGTAACTAAATATAGATATAAATGGAGTACCGAAGAAAGCATTCCAGGTTGGGAAAGAACTGGAGAAGTAAGACAAACAAAGGCTAGTTTAACAAAATAACTAGTCTTTTCTTTTGTCAAGTTAAGAATTATTTAAGTTTTATTTTATTAATTAGTGCTATAATTATATTAGGTGGTTTAAATGACAAAAAGACAAATTAGAAAATTAAAAAAAATAAGTTTATTAATTATTATTTTAATTATTATCGTAGCTATTCTCTTTTTCTTAATTAAACTATTATTACCTAAAAATAATAGTTTAAACGATTATAGTGAAGAAGCTCTAAATGTCATAGAAAAAGAAGATTTAGATAAAATATCTAAATATGACTATTCTAAAACTTTAGAAGTAATTTTAGAAAATAATCTTTATAATGCTAATTATTTAGAAGATTATATAAATATTACGTATGTTAATCAAGAAGATTTTCCCGAGAAAGTCAATAAATACTTAGAAAAAGGTTATCAAAGTAACGAAATTAATAACATTTTCAAATTAAGTCTTAAAAATCAAGAAAAATTAGAAAATTTAACTAAACAAAAAGATTTTAGTAAATATCTTGAGTTTGCAAATTTTGATATTAATAATTTAGAAAGATATGAAAAATATCAAAAAGAAAATGCTGATAAATCTTTAGATAAAATAGTTACTTATGTTAATCTTAATTTAGATAAAGAATTTTATACTGATACGGAAAGAATTGAGAATCCTGATGAAATAACAACTTTAATTAATAAATATCATTATGTAGATAAAGATTTTGTTCCCAAAGATTTAGTAACTTTATTTGATAGTAAAAATGGTGCGAAAATGGTTAGAGTGGCCGCGGAAGCTTATCAAAAATTTATTGAAGGAGCTAAAAAAGATGGTATTACTTTAGAAAGCACAACCGCTTATCGTTCCTACTCTTTCCAAAATACTTTATATACTAATTATGTTGCCGAAGATGGTCAAAAAAAAGCAGATACTTATTCCGCTAGACCAGGAACTAGTGAGCATCAATTAGGTTTAGCCGTTGACTTAAATGACCCTAATGTAAGTGGAGCCAGACTTGATGATAAAGACTTTAAATGGGTAAAAGAAAATTCTTATAAATATGGCTTTATTTTAAGATATTTAGAAGAATTTGTTCCTATTACAGGTTATATGGAAGAGCCTTGGCATATTCGTTATTTAGGAGTTGAACTAGCTACTAAAGTTTATAACTCCGGACTTACTTATGATGAATATTATGATTTATATATAAAAGAATATTAAGGCTGTTAAGCCTTTTTATTTGCAATTAATTTTTGAAAATTAGAAGGATAATCTAAAGATACTTTAATAATTTCTTTAGTTAAAGGATGTTTAAATTCTAAAGAAAAGGCTTGTAAACATAATTCTTTAGAATTTTTATTTTTAATATCACTATATACTTTATCACCAACTATAGGATGATTAATTCCTTTTAATTGAACTCTTATTTGATTTCTTTTACCCGTTTCGATATTTATTTTTAATAAACTATAAAACTTATTTTCATTTATTACTTCATAATTAGTTATAGCTAAATCTCCTTCTTTACTTTCATAAACTAAATGGGTTTTAGTTTCTTTTAAATGACTTACTAATGTATCTTTCTTTTTTTCTAAATGACCATATACAATAGCTAAATAATCTCTTTTAACAGAGGACCAATTATCTTGGAGAATTCTTTTTGCTTTTTCACTTTTAGCAAATATTACTAACCCTTGCGTATCCTTATCTAATCGATGGACAATAAATACTTTATTGTTCTTATTTTGCTTTTTTAAATAATTACTTACTTCATGATATAAAGTATTATCTTTAACTTTATCAGTACTAATAGTAAGTAATCCCGACTTTTTATTAACAATTATTATTTCTTTATCTTCATAAACAATATCTAACTTTTCTTTTTTCATAAAAACATTATAACAAAAGAAAAAAAGTATTTCTACTTTTTACGATTATATTCCTTACATTTCTCCTCTAATAAAGGAAAATTGCAACATCTTTTAGCAATATTTGCGTTCAAGGTACCATTTACATACTTATCATATAATTTTTTAGAACGATTATAAATAGTATCTACATAACGATTTAACCAATATAACTGCGTTCTTAATAAATTCAAATACTTTTCATCTATTTGACTATTATTTTTTTGACTTAAATCAATTAGAATTATATTGTTATCAGTCACCGGAATCATATTATTAAAATTAATGGCTCCTAATTTACCACTATCGATTTTCAAAAAATCTAAATTAGCTTGAATCTTTAAATGTTTTGAGGACTTGATAAAGGGGCAAAATACTTACACTTGTTTACAGTAAATAATACCCCTACAAAAGGCCGTAATTTCTTTTTAGCAAAATTATATGGTACTTTGTTATCATATTGCCTTAAATAATTACAATATTTTTCGTCTAACTTAACAATTGATTATTTTTTCATTAAAACCCTCCTTACTATTAAAGTATACAATACAAACAAATGTATTTCAAGACTTTTTTTTCAAAATAAAACTAGAGTGTGCTCTCTAGTTCCTTTTTTAATTTCCTCTTAAGGTGGGAATCACCTCTTTGTTAATTTCCTCTTCTATTAGAGTGGGAATCACTCGCTTTTTTAATATTATATGCCAAAAGGCACAGCTTAATTACTTAAGCAATTATAATATACACTATATTTTTTCAGATGTCAATTTATTTTACTTTTTTTCTTCTATTTCTTCTTTTTTAGGTAAGGCATCTTTTCTTGAAAGATTTAATCTACCTTTATTATCGTGTCCTAAAGATTTAACCATAATTTCATCACCAACTTTGACAACATCACTAGCTTTATTAACTCTCTTATTATCAAGTTGTGATATATGAACCATACCTTCACATCCTGGCCATAATTCCACAAAGCAGCCAAAATCTTCAACTTTAACTACTTTACCAGTATAAATCTTACCCGTTTCGACTTCTTTAACGACATCTTCAATCATTTCTCGAGTCTTTTTAATAATCTCTTTATCACTATGGTAAATAATTACTCTTCCATCATCTTCTAAATCAACTTTAACGGC
>CANQXB010000080.1 GCA_947627805.1 uncultured Bacilli bacterium | reverse complement strand
TTAATTAATCTTTTATTAGGACATTTTGTTTTGTAAATCAATTCAAAAAAGCGGACATTTTGAATTAAAAGTCACAATAATTACAATATAATAATTTTGTGTAAAAAAATTACATTAATTTAAAAAACGTTGTATATTTTTTACACTTGATATATAATATTAAAGGAGGGAATTTTATGTTAAAAAAAATAAAATTAGATAATTATACAACCTTTATTAATCCCACAGAGATTGATTTTACCGCTAGTAATTATAAGTTTTTAGAGAGGGAAAATGTTGGAAACAATAAAATATTAAAAGGATGTTTATTAGTGGGAGAAAATGCCTCAGGAAAAACCAATATTTTAAAAAGCATTACTCTTTTACTTGATTTATTATTTATTAATGATGAAGTTGATTTTATGTCTAAATTATGTTTTTATACTCCAAGGCCAACTTATAAAATGGAATATACTTTTATGGAAGAAGGCCAAGAAATAATTTATTTAATTGAATTAGATAAAGATGGTATTGTATCTGAAAAATTAACATTTGAACATAAAATTATTTTAGAAAGATTAGGAAATACCGCTAAATTTAATTTAAATGAAGAAAAAATCTTTAATAATCTTTCCAATAAATTATTATTTTTAAGAAGAATATATTTTGATACTAATTTTTATGGAAATGAAATCTTAAATAAATGGTATTCATATATGAAAAATTCTGTTTATATTAATTGTTATGGTAGAAGAATACGTACTTATGCTGATAAAGATTTATTAGTTCATGAATATTTAAAAAACAATTCTGTCAAAGAAATAAATGATTTTTTAAATAAAATAAATTATAAGCAAAATATAGAATATGATGATTCAGGAGCATCTAATGATAATAAAGTGATTTCTTTTAATAAAAAAGGTACTAATATTAATATTCCTGAATCTTTAGAATCAACAGGGAATAGAACTCTTATTGAATTAATACCATCATTTTTATATGCTGTAAATAATGATTGTATGTTAATTATAGATGAATTTAGTAGTGGGTTTCATAATGAATTAGAAGAATGTTTAATAAAATACTTTTTTCATTATGCTAAGAATTCTCAAATGTTTTTTACAACTCATTCCACAAATGTTTTAAACAATACTATAATTAGACCGGACCAAATTTATTCTGTTTATTTTGATTCTAGGAAGGGTACTTTAGTGGAAAGATTTTCTTCTAGTATGCCAAGAGAATCTCAAAATATTGAAAAAATGTATTTAAATGGTGTATTTAATGGAATGCCTAAATACAACAAAATCTTTAAAGATTAACTTTAAAAGAAATATTGGTTCGGTATTAATTATTGTGGAAGGAGCTAATGATGAATTCGAATTATTAAAACATATTTTTAGAGATGTATTACATTATAACTATATTGAAAAAAGCCGTAATCAAAAGAAATTTAAAAATTATGATGAATTTATTATGAAAGGGAATGAAAATTCTAGAGTAATAGTTATAAATGCTAAAAATTCTAATTTATCTTCAATTAAAAAAGATAAAGAATATCTTAATGAAATTTATAAGAGTTTATATGAAGAATATGGTATAGATACGAAAAATATTAATGTGTATTTTCTATGGGACCGAGATAATAAATCTAATCCTCAAGATATTACTAAAAATTTATTAAGTGTTTTAGGAAACTCTTTAGAAAATAAAAATGGCGAAATGAATGGATTACTTTTACTTAGTTACCCCTCTTTAGAATCTTATGTAATTTCTAATTTTGATAAAGATAATATATTTTTAAAAGAGAAAAATTTAAAACATTATATTAAAAGTAAAGATTATAAAATAAAGAACATCGATAGACATACAATATTAAATGCTACTAAAATGATGTTTGAGTCTTTATTAGATTTAGGTATAAATGAATATGAGTTAGATGATTTTTCTAAAACATCTTTAGACATATTAAAAAAAGAAGAAGAAGTATATAAAATAAGAAAATATTATAATTTATTATCATTAATTTCTATAATGTTATTAGATTTAAATATTATAACTATTAAAGTTAATTAATAGAATCTTGTAAATATATCTAAATTATAGTATAATTAATATTGGAAAACGCAGGATGATGTGTTTACCAATATGAACTTATGACTACCTTACTATTAAGGTAGTTGTTTTCAATTCTTTAAGTATCAGAAGATACAATAAAATGAAAACAATAAGAATTAGGACTTTATTCAAAGTTTTCATCTTCATAAGCTTCACCATCCTTTCATTTTCTTTTGCCTTTTCAAGAAAGGAAAGATTAGAAAAGAATGAATGGTAAACATTTTTCATCCTGCGTTAATTATTTATTATAAGGGATAAAATGTTATGTTGTCTAGTGTAAATTTTAGGGAATTTGCAAATAAGAGTAATTTAATATATAATTTAGATGTGGTGATGAGTATGCAAATTGATAAAGTAGAAGAACCAATTATTGCTATTAGAATTAGTCAGTATCCAACTAATCAAAAAAGTGAATTTTTACTTTTAGGAAGAAGTAATGTTGGTAAAAGTAGTTTTATTAATACTTTAATTGAAAGAAAGAATTTTGCGAGAACTTCTTCTAAACCAGGTAAAACGCAAACTTTAAACTTTTATTTAGTTAATGATAATTTTTATTTAGTTGATGTACCTGGTTATGGTTATGCTAGTGTATCTAAAGATAGACAAAAGAAGTTTGGGGTAATGATTGAAGATTATATTGCTACTAGAGAAAATTTAAAACATGTTTTTTTACTTATTGATTATCGTCATAAACCAACGGAAGATGATGTTTTAATGTATGATTTTTTAAAGTATTATAATTTACCTGTTACGATTGTCGCTACTAAATATGATAAAGTTAATAAAAATGGTCGTCAAAAACAAGATAAATTAATTAAAGATACTTTAAAATTACCAGAAGAAAATAGTTTTATTCCTTGGTCAACAATTACGAAAAAAGGTAGAACAGAAGTATTAGATATTATATCTAGTTATTTAAGTTAAGAGGTTTTTATGAATAATAAGGGTTTTACATTAGTTGAATTATTAGGAGTTATAGTTCTTTTAGGGGTAATCGCGGCAATTGCGGTTCCTTCAGTTACAGGAGTTAGCCATTTAATTCAAAATAATATGTTAGAAAAAAAGGTTGAACTTATGGAAGAGGCTGCGGTTCTTTATGGTGAAGATATTAAAGGCTCTATTATTAATAGTGATAAACATTATAAAGAATATGCTTGTAAAAGTTTTTTAGTAAGTGATTTAGTTCCGGAATATTTATCTAAAGATAATGATAATGAATGTTTAAAAGAGGAAAGTGAAAATCCGGGTTGTATAGTGGATCCTACCGATAAAGAAAATTATTTAGATTTAAATGAAGTAATAATTTATTATAAAAATAAAAGAATTTATGCTAAAATAGATATTAAAAATGAAATTGTTTGTGAGTAGGAGGGGAAATTTTGGAAACTGTTTGTTTAATTGGAAAGCCAAATGTTGGTAAAAGTAGTATATTTAATCGCCTTATTAAAGAAAAAAAAGCGATTATTTTAAGTGAACCAGGAATTACTCGTGATAGAATATATGGCCTTGTTGATTATAATGGTAAAAAATTTAGTTTAATTGATACTGGGGGTATTCATGGCGAGGGTGATGATTTTAATAAAGATATTTTAATGCAAGCGGAACTAGCTATTAATGAAGCCGATACTATTTTGTTTGTCGTGGATGGATTAGATGATATAACAGAAGCTGATAAAAAAATTAGAAATATGCTTAAAAAAAGTGGCAAAAAAGTTATTGTTTTAGTAAATAAAATTGATAATGTTCAAAGAAAAGATTTATTATATAATTTTTATGAATTAGGTTTTGAAAATATTTTACCTGTTTCAGCAGAACATAATATTGGTTTTAAAGAACTTTTAGATTTTATAACAAAAGATATGAGAGAAGAAGAAAAGGAAGAAGAAGATATTTTAAAATTTTGTTTTATTGGAAGACCTAATGTTGGTAAAAGTTCTTTAATAAATGCTCTTTTAAATGAAGAAAGAGTAATTGTTAGTGATGTTCCGGGAACAACGAGAGATGCGATTGATACTAAATTTACTTATGATAAAAAAGATTATATAGTTATTGATACGGCAGGAATGCGGAAAAAAGGACGTATTTATGAGAATATTGAAAAATATAGTTTAATGCGGAGTATGAAAGCCATTGACAGAAGTGATGTTTGTGTTTTAGTTATTGATGCTCAAACGGGAATTATAGAACATGATAAACATATTTTGTCTTATGCTATTGAAGCTGGTAAAGGAATAGTTATTTGTGTTAATAAGTGGGATACGGTAAAAAATCCTAATGAAGATATTAAAAGATGGAAACAAGAATTAGAAGTATATTTTAAATTTGTTCCTTATATTAATTTTGTCTTTACTTCAGCTTTAACTAAAAAAAGATTAGCTACTTTAATGCCTGAAGTAATTAAAGCTTATGAAAATAATCGTAAAGTTATTAAAACTAGTTTATTAAATGATGTTATAACTGATGCCGTATCTTTACATGAACCACCTTCTTATAAAGGAAAAAGATTAAAAATTTATTTTGTTAGTCAAACAGATAGTAAACCTCCTAAATTTACTTTTAATGTTAATAGTAAAAATTTAGTGCATTTTAGTTATGAAAGATATTTAGAAAATAAAATAAGAGAATCTTTTGATTTAGTAGGAACTCCTATAATATTGCAATTTAAGAATAGAAGTGAAAAATAAACTTCTTTTTTTAAATGGAAGGAGTAGTTTAGTAGAGGCCCCCTCCCGTTAGAAGCGCGCGTGGGAGGGGGAAGTACATAAAAAAGGAAAAAAGAGGAAAAAGA
>CANQXB010000079.1 GCA_947627805.1 uncultured Bacilli bacterium | reverse complement strand
ATTAATATTCCTTTTCATATTGACATTAAAAATTAAAAATAATAAAATAAAATTTAATTTCTGGGAAAAGGTGGTATATAATGCAAAATATAACTAATGAAAAAGAATATAAAGAAAGATTAATTAAAGTAACAAAAGAAATAAAAAAGTTATATGATGCTATGATACCTATAATAAAAAATAAAAGTATTTTAAGTGAAGAATTTAAAGAATGTTTAAAAGAATTAGAAAAAGTTTTAAAAGAAGAAAGTAAAATATATGATGAAATATTAGAAAATCCTAGTTATCTTAATTCTTTAATATATGAAATAAATGATTTAGAAGAGGAAGAAGTTATAAATTGTGATATAGTTAGCGAATTATCTTTATATGATAGTGAAGAAGAGGAAGAATTAATTAAAAGAAGAATAACTAATCGTTTAGGAGAATTATTATTTAAGAATACTGATATTATTTTAAAAAGTGATGAAGATAAAGATATTAATAGTTTAAGAATGATAAGTCATCTTAATGATGATTTTATAACTACTTTAGTATATATATTATATAGTTATATTAAAGATGAAAAATATCAAAATATTAAAAATAATTTATATGATATATTATTTAATATTATCTTTTTACATAAAAATATAGAAGCTAGTGAAGTAGCTTTAAAATTTAACCCACTTGATAAATTATATTGGGACGCTCCCTATCTATGTAGTTGTTATGATATAAGTAGAGAAGACTATGAAGAATTATGTTCGGAATTTGGTAATAATATTTTTGATGAAGTATTTTATGATTTAATTAGTACTGATGATATAGAATTAGAAGATAAAGATATTTTAAAAGACTATATTTTAAAAGAAGCTATCTCGAGATGTAGTTTACTTTTCTTAAGGGAAGAAGAAGTAAAAGAAATACACGATAATATCCAATTAGAAATATTTAATGAAAATATTATTGTGGAAGGAGAAAAATATCCAGATATAGTAGATAGAGCAAGAGAAAGAAAAGAAAAAGTATTTAGATATCATGAAGAAGATAAAACTAAAGTTAGGTTTACGCAAGAAGAATTTTTAGAAGAAGAATCCCAAAGAGAAATTAATTTAACCGAAGAAGATTATCAAAATTTAGAAAAGTTATTTAAAATAACAAAAGATATTAAAGATACTTATACCTATTTAAGTAAATTAGAAAGTAAAGATTTAAAAAATAGTGAAGATTATACTTTAGGAATTAAAAAATTACAAAATCTTTTAATACTAGAAAATAAATTATATGAAATTATTTGTGAAGATATCAATGTTGTATCAGATATGTTATATTTTATTTTAAAAGATGATACTTATAATATTGAAGATATATTTATGAATATAAAAGATAGTGAAGAAGATGAACTTATTAAAGATAGAATAATCTTTAAGCTTAATTATCTAGTTAATACAATGGAAATACCTGAAGAAGATATGGAAGAATTTATAAATAGTACTTTAGAAGAAGTAGATGAAGATGAGTATGAAGAATTAAGTGAAGAAGAAATAGAATATTATAGTAATTTATCGGAAGAAGATTTTAATGAAGGAGAAAAGCATTTACTTTATGAAACTAAATTAAATTATTTACTTTTTAAAGATATAGTTAGTTCGGTTTTAAGAATTTTAAAAGATTATTTAAAAGATAAGAATAATGCAGAAATAAAAGATATTCTTTTAAGAGTTAAATATGATATGAGTTTTGCTTTTCCAGATGTGGAAAATGAGTTATTAGAGGACAACTTTATTATTTCGGACAATTTATTTATTAGTTCTAAATTATTTGTCGATTTAAATAAAGGTGATATTTCTGACTATAAGGATTTAAAAAATTCGGTAACAGGGAATATTTTATTCACTTTAATTGAGCCTTTATGTGATTTATTAGAATGGAATATGCAAGAAGCGGAAGTTTATGCGGAAGGTATAATTTTAGAAATAATGATTAGAGCAGGTTTACTTTTTACTGATGAACTTGTAAGTGGTTTATTTAAAGATGAATTAGAGGAATGTTTAAAGGAAATTAAAGAAGCCGGAAATAATAATGCAGAAGTAGAAACCTTTATTCAAAATATCTTTGCTCATCCGAAAGATATGGAATTACCTCTTACTTTAAGTTTAAAATTATAATTGAGGAAGTGAGCATTTTGGTAAATAAAAATATAGAAGAAGATTTTCGGGTTTTAAAAATTATAACTTCTTCCCTTTTAGAAACTATTGAAGATTTAAAAACTTTAGAAATAGAAGGAAAAAAAGATACTTTAGAGTATGAGGGAAAAATTAAGGCTTTAAAATCGACCAAAAGTTTAGAAATGAGTATTTATGAAAGAATTCCTAATGATATCCAAATAATTGAAGAATTAGAAAGTAAACTTAATATTAAAACTTATGATGATGCTAGTATAATGATGCAAGAAGAAATAAATGAACTATTAAGTAAAGATAAAGATATTTTAATTAGAAGAAGAATTTATAATGGTTTAAGAAATAAATTAAGTCAAAATATTGATTTAAAAAATGTCACCATTATGGATTTTTTAGAAAATAAAGATTTATCTATAATTAGTAATACTACTAAAAAAGATATGTATAATACTTTACTTGCTATATTAGATACTTATTTAAAAAATTCTGAATATCAAAGTATAACTATAGATTTAATAAATATCAAATATCATTTAGCCTTTCTATGGGAAGATATTTTAAAGGAATTAATAGATAGCTATTTTAATATAGATAGTCATCCTTATTTAGAAAGTGAAGCCATAAGTGATTTATATGGGGTTTCTAAAGATATGTTAAATGTGATAAAAATAATTTTAGTAAAAGAAATTTTAACTAATAATATTATTTATGCTTTAAGAAGAAGTAAAGCTTCGATTAATGATATAGATTATGTTATTAGCGAAGCTATTATTAGAATGAGTTTTCTTTTCTTAAATGAAGAAAGAGAAGAAGAATTTAAAAAAAGTATAATGAAATTAATTAGTGATAGTGGATTAACTATTGATAATATTTTAGCAAGAAGAAAAATGGAAAGAATAATTGGCCTTTTAGAAAGTGATAAATTAATTCCGATTAAAATTAGTTTAAAAAAATAACTTGGAATCAAATCCAAGTTTTAATTTTGTGGTAAACTTTCAATGTTTATATTAGCATCATACATTTTTAAGACTTCACTAAATTCATTATAAACATCAGTATAATTACTTAAATATTTACTTTCCATTTTACTAAAAGGAATAACTAAATAATCATTTTTACCTTTATCTTTATTATAATACCGATAAGTATAATTTAAATCGGCTCCAATATTATCAATTTTAATAGTTGTTGCATTATCATGTTCGGTATCGACTGTTTTCGTAATATCTAAGGTAGCAAACATTCCCACGGTGCCTACTTTTCTTACTAAAGCTTGTTCCGCCCCCATTTGGTTAGAAATAAAATTCCCAAAAGAGTAGAAGACAACAGTATCATCAATCCATTCCCAAGGTTCAATACAATGAGAGTGGGTTCCTAGAATAATATCGACTCCATTATCAGCGAGAAATTTGGCTTGCGCTCTTTGTTTTTCATTGGCGGTTTGTTTATATTCATCTCCCCAATGCATGGAAACGATTAAAACATCAACTTTATCGCGAACAGCTGCAATATCTTCTAAAGCTTGTTCTTCTGAAAAAAGGTTAACTAAATAAGGCTCACTTGCTAAAGCACTGCCTCCTAAACCATTTGTGCCATAAGTATAAGAAAGCATAGTATAAGTAATGCCATTTGCATTCATTATTTTATAGTTATTACGCATTTCGGCACTTGAAGCCATTCCCGTAGCTAAAATATTTTCCTTACTATTCCACCAATCAGCACTTACCTTGGCACCACTAGCTCCTTTGTCCATCGAATGATTAGATGATAGGCTTACTAAGTTAAAACCAGCCTCAATCATATTTTGTCCAAAAGCACTTGGGGTGTTAAATACAGGGTAACTGGTATAACTTTGGGTATCATCAAAAATGGTTTCTTGATTATAATATTTAATATCATAATCTTTTATTTTTTCTTTAGTTAAAGTAAGCATATTACTAAAATCATAAGTTTTGGTACTACTATTATAAGCCGCATTATATAAAGGAGAGTGAATAAGACCATCACCTGTTGCAATTAAAGAAGCTTTATAGGTTTTAATTGGATTTTCTTTTTCTAAAATGTTTTGAATAGGATTTTTAGGTTTTCCTTCAGTATCTTTAAAAAACCAATTAAATGTAAAAAAACCTAAAAGAACAATTGCTAAAACAAAAGTAACTAATATAATTTTTTTCTTAACTCTTTTTTTTAGCCTAGCCATTATTTTAAAACCTCATATATTTCTTTTACATCTTTTTCGGCTCTCATCCCATGATTAGGCATTAAATGCATATGATAATGTTTTATCTTTTGACTATTACCGAAATTGACACAAACACTTAATTCTTTAGCATTTAATCTAGTCATTAAATGATTGATATATTTTTTGGCTACTTCATTAATATGAATAACTAGCTCATCAGGAATCTCCATTAAAGTATCATAATGTTTTTTAGGAATAATTAAAGTATGTCCATCAACATTAGGATAAGCATCCAAAATAACAATGACATCTTCATCTTCATATAATTTATAACTAGGTACCTCTCCATTTATTATTTTACAAAATAAGCATTCCATACTATCATCACCTAAATAGATTATATCATATAAATCTTTAGAAATGCTTAAGAAAGTATTAAAAAATATTTTTTTGTCAATTAAAATTTATTTTCCAATGTAAAGTCTCTTTTAATTTATTTAATAAATATTTAAATACTTGAATTTATCAGTTGTTAATAATAAAAACTCTCATAAATTCCCATAAACAAAGGGAAAAATGAGAGTTTTTTGAT
>CANQXB010000078.1 GCA_947627805.1 uncultured Bacilli bacterium | reverse complement strand
ATTAAAGCGAAAGAAGTATCATCTAAATTATATTGATTTTTTAATATTTGTAAAAATAAATCAATGTTTTCGTAAGTGCTTCTCGATTTTCCTTCAACTATTATATCACTATCGGGCACACTATGATTTAATAAATATTCCCTCATCTTTAAAGCTTCAGGAGTTTTTCTATCTTTATTTAAAAATCCAATACCTCCAGTTAAAACTAACTTATCAATTAATTCTTCATTATATAATCTTAAAGCTTCTTGGACTCTATAAGGTATCATAGAAATTCCTCCAAAGACAATTCCAAAATCAGTTTTACTTTCTACTTTTGGATATTGTGTATCAAATACTATATCTTCTAAATTATTTTTATTGTGGTACTTAGTTAATAAATCATAGTAAGTAATATCATTTAATTTCATAAATACCCCTTTCTAATTAGGCTTATAATACAGTATAAACTTAAAATTGTCAAGATTTTAGTGACAGTATATAATTCTAAAATAATGTTAGTTTAAAAAACAAAACCCATAACTTAATTGCTATAGGTTTTTATATTATTTAACTCTTTTTCTAACCTTGTTTTTTCCAATCATAAATTTATCTAAACTTTTAACTCTATTTGGGTATTCCATTTTTATTCGTTCTATCCCAAATATATCTATTATTTCTTCATTAGGATAATCTTCCGTACTTATTCCTAAGAATCTATTTATAAAATGTTTGGTTATATCATTTATTTCTTTAATTAAATTTTGATAATTAGAAATTTCATTAAAACAGTTTAAGATGTCCTTTAAAGATTCTGTGAATGGATCATTATAATATCCTTCTCTTAAGATATTGGAATGTTCTTTTTTATCGCAACTAATTTTTTCATATATTTGATAATAACATTCATTTTTTTGAAGTCCTATCTCAAGACTTAGTTCGTGAGTACTTCCGGCTTTATATATATAAGTAATAAAGTTTTGATAATTTTCAGGATACATATTTATAATAACAGTTTCACATGTTTTATCGATACTTTTGGAAAAATTAAATATTCCTCTTTTAAAACTAAAATTATATGTTGGGGTATGCCATTCTGAACCCAAAAGCATAATGCTCGGCATATACTTAGTTATTCCATTATTAAGTATTTCTTCTTTAATGTTCATTTCCAAACCATATATTGTTGTGGGCATATCGTTTATTGTTCCACTGAAAGAAAAATCAAGAGGATTATCATCAGTTATATCATGATGAATAGAAAAATCATTATAATCATCACGATTAGAATCAGCTCGTCTAGATATAATTTTATCTGGTTCAATAATTAAATAATCTCCAGGATAATCATCTATTTTTAGCCAGTCTTCTTTCCCATTAAAAATGTATTTATCTGGGTCTAATAATTCTTCTTCTTGAATACTACTATATACTTGTCTATTTAATAATTTAAGAAAAATAATATCTTTTTTTAAGTTTTGCTTTAGTAAGTCCAAATTCCCACCACTTTCTTGTTAAATTATTATAATATTTAGATAGGTTTAAGTCAAATAAATTAGAGAATTAATTCTATTATTTGAAGAAGTATCTTGTTCTTAATATTCTCTTTATATATAATCTTTTTATTAAAATAAGAAGGAATATTTATGGAACATATTGAAGAAGAAATATTAAAAAATTTTTATAATTATTTTCCGGAGTTTAATTTCCTAAATTTAAAAGGAGATAGTTATATTATTGGAGGATTCATTAGTAGTATCCTTTTTAATGAAGATATTAATGATTTGGATATAGTCGTTTTAAATGGTAATTATGATAATATTAAGGAAAATCTTGATTTAAATAATCTAACTTACACAACAAACTTTTTTGGAGGATTTAGAATAAAAGATAGTTATAGAGAAATAGATATATATCTTGTTTCAAATTTTATTAATGCCTATGAATATAATATCGAAGGATTATTTTTAGATATTAAAAGAAAGATATTTGTTGATGTAACCTTTAGTAAGGCTTTAAAAAGAAAAAGTTTAATGATTGTTAATGAAAATAATAGAGGTAAAAATGAGGATGTTAGATGTTTAAAACCACAAAAAAGATTAGATAATTATCTAAAATTATATAATAAAAAAGACCTTTAAAAGATCTTAATAATCAAAGGAATAAATCCAGCTTCCGAATTTTACTAACTTATTAATTTTTATCGTTTCATACTTGAGAATTTTTTTATTGAGGTTTCTTCAAGATTTTTTATTATGGGGATATATTTCTCTAAATTTTTTTCATCAAATACATCGGTACCTGTTAAATTTTTTAAATATTTGACCATACTTTTAGAAACTTTATATTTATTTGCATTAGGCATAATTTTCAATTTGAATGGCAAAGTCCCAGCAATTTCTTTACTTCTATTAATAACAAAATTGTTAAATGATGAAGCTATTTCATCATGAAAGTAAGGGTTTTCATTTTTCATTTCCCTTATTCTTATCATAAATATCATTACTTGATAATATGTTAAATAGAAAAATTCATTTTCCATAATCACCGCTCCTGATTTTTCTTCTTTCATATCCATTTTATCAGAAAATAAAGCATGTAGTCAATTATTTTAATCATTTTTATTAATTAAAATTATCTATAAAAAATACAGTAAAAAAATGTTTTTTGGTAGCAGTTTAAACTATAGATTAGAGTAATTGTAGCATTGCTGAGTTATTGACAAACGCCATACGGGGGGGGTATAATATGTATATAGATAGAGTTTCATATATAATCATAGGCGTTAATATGAGGATTTTCTGTCAAAAAAATTTTAAAAAGAGAGGAGGAAATATCAATGGAAAAGAAAAACACATTATTACTAACAGTAATCGCGGTAGCAACATTACTAGTAGCAGTAGTAGGAGCTACTTTTGCATATTTTAGTTTATCAACAGGAGGAGATTCAAGCACAACTGCAACAATTAGTACACCTAAAGTTGGTACAGCGCTTATTACTGCAAAAGCAGATGCTTTACAATTGTCATTAACAGCCCAAGATATGGATAAAACTAATGCAGGAACAACATATTATGCTTCTGTGAGTGGAACAGATAAAAAGAATTCGACTGCAATTCCAATAGCTCAAGTAGCTTTATCAAATGCTCAAGATACAGCAAAATATTCATGTACTACAACGGTTACAGTGACTGCTGATAATGCTGACGAAGATACTAACATGTTGAGTAGTCTGCAACAAGGTTGGGCTAAATTAACACTAAGTGGAAGTGTAAATGAAGAAATAGATATTGCTAATTTGAAAACCGATAACACTAAAACATTCGAAAATGCTCCATATACTTTAGAGGTTTCTTCTGCAGGTTCAGTGACTAAAGATATTTTAAGTGCAGTATTATCATTTAAAAACACAGCTGATGCTGAAGAAATGGCAGGTAGTGGTAACCAAAATGCCGTAGCTGGCAAGACATTAAAGGTTAAAGTACAAGTTAAAGAAGGAACATGTACTTTAGCAGCAGATGGTGAATAATTTTTATCTAGATAAAAATTTTTATAATACGAAATTATAGAAAAGAGGTGTAATAAATGGAAAAGAAAAATACAATGTTACTAACAGTAATCGCAGTAGCCACTTTATTAGTAGCTGTTGTTGGTGCTACTTTTGCATTCTTTAGCTTACAAGTTGGTGGAACTAGTACGACAGATAGTACTGTAACTGCTGCAAAAGTTGGAACAGCAACAATCAGTACTGTGGAAGCCAATAAAACATTAAAATTAAGTTTAACAGCTGATGACATGGCTAAATATACAGATGATAAAGTATATTATGCTTCAGTAGATGGTACTACACATGGAAATTCTAATCCAATAGATATTGCTAATATAAGTTATTCGGGTGGAGAAGAAGATACAACTTATAGTTGTCCTGTCCAAGTAGAAGTATCAGTTAGTGGAAGTATGTATGATAACTTAGATACTGGCTGGACTCAATTAATACTTCAAGGTGATGCTGTAAATCAAAGCACATCAAAATCTCCAAGTGGTGTTCCCGGAACTACTGTTGATACTGAAAGTAATAAGTTAACAGTTGATTTAAAACAAGCATTATCTGCCGGAGCTGGGTCTGTACCTCAAGAAGCAAGCAGGAAAGTAACTTATAAAGGAAATGTTACAGTAAAAGGTCCAGATATGGATGCTACAAACATTCTTAAAGCATCATTATCATTAACAAATAAAAATAGCGTTGACCAAAGTAAAATTGCTGATAGTGAGTTAGTTGTTACTATAGCAGTTGTGCCAAATGGTGCTTGTACTTTACAACCAGCTCCACTTGGTTAGTAATTGAAAAGAAAAAAACATATCGAAGATATAAACATTAATCTTTAAAATATAGATGTTTATATCTTAAAAAAAGAGAAAAAATTTCTTCCTCTTTTAAACATTTTTTAGAAATATTATCCTCAAACTTTTTTTAAAAATGTTTATATTATGAGATTCCCTAGAAATATTTTTTCTCTTTTTTTAAGTTATAAATGCTAAAGCAGAAAATAATAAAAATATAAAAAATATATATCTAAATTGCAAAAAGTAAGCAAATAAAAAATCTAGTATAATACTAGAAATTTATATTAACCACTTAATAAAGTGGGCTATTTGCGTGGCAGGGGATAAGTGAGTCGAACACTTAACCTCAGTTTTGGAGACTGATATTTTACCATTAAACTAATCCCCTAATTAATGCTTTTTTAAAGCAAATATATTATATCAAAATTTACTAATTTTTATCAATATGTACTGAATAAAAATTGATGAAAATTAAATAAAATTGATTAACTAAAATTAAAAATAATTAAAACTTTTTTTCTTCACTTGGTACAATTTCTCGTACAATTTTAAAAATTATTATTATTTTTCAAATTATATTTATAGGCTTTTCCTATAAATAAAGGGTTTGTTAAATAATAGAGTTAAACCACCACTATGTGTTTTGGAGACTCCTATTATACCATTTAACTAATCCCCTAAATGAA
>CANQXB010000077.1 GCA_947627805.1 uncultured Bacilli bacterium | reverse complement strand
TCAACATCACGAATTTAATATAACAATTCTCTTTGTAAATGTCAATTTTTTTGTTATACTAAAAAATGAGGGAATTATTTATGATTATATGTGTTGTGGGCCCAACGGGGGTCGGTAAAACTAAACTTAGTGTAATGCTTGCTAAAAAGTATGAGGCTATCATTGTGGGTTGTGATGCTACCCAAATATATAAACATCTTAATATTGGCAGTGCCAAAGTAACGGAAGAAGAAAAAGAAGGGATTCCGCATCTTTTAATTGATATAAAAGAACCCAATGAAGAGTATAGTGTTTTTGATTATCAAAAAGATTTAAGAAATATAATTGCTGAAAATAAAGACCATAATATTATTATTGTCGGAGGTACAGGTCTTTATTTAAAAAGTGCTTTATATAATTATGAATTTAGTGAAATGGAAAATCGTGATTTTACGAAATATTCTAATGAGGAATTATATAAAATGTGTCTAGATATTAATCCAGATTTAAATATCCATCAAAATAATCGAAGAAGATTAGAAAATTTTTTAGCTCGCAAAGATAAAAAAACTCCCAAGCCAACTCTTTTATATGAGGCTTTATTTATTGGTCTTACAACTGATAGAGAAGTATTATATGAAAGAATTAATCAAAGAGTAGAGGAAATGATTCAAAATGGTTTAGTAGAGGAAGTATCTACTTTATATCAAAAATATGGTTTAACTAAAATTTTAAGTCGCGCCATTGGTTATAAAGAAATTATTAAATATTTAGATAATGAAATATCTTTAGATGAAGCTATTGAATTAATTAAAAAGAACTCAAGACATTATGCCAAAAGACAATATACTTGGTTTAATAATCAAATGCATATAACTTGGTTTAATACTAATTTTAATGATTTTAATAAAACTTATGAAGAAGTAGTAGAGTATATTGAAAAAAATAAATAATAGAGTCCTAGATTGGACTCTATTATTTCATATTATCTGAATTCTAAATAAATACTTCTATCAAAGTTATGCTCTTCCACATTAACTTCGCCAGAATCAGCTTTTTGAAGTTCTTCGTTAGTAACTAAGAAATATTTATGATATAAATAATCTTTACCATCACTACTAACTGGGTCATCCCAAGTAAGGTCTAAATGGAGCCATTTATCATCAATTTTAACAGCATTCCAAACATGACCATTAGATTCATAACTTATTTCTTCTTTAGTCGTGGCTATTTTATAGTTTTGATAACCCAGTTTAGTTAAAATAATACTCATTAAATCGGCATAACCATTACAAGTAGCATAACCAGATACAACGGGTCCATAAGCATTAAAAGATTCATATTCACTATCACCAGTATCATTTCTAATGGTATCATATTTAGTATTATTAATTATATAATCATGAATTAATTTAATATTTTCAAAATCATCTAAATTAGAATCATATAACTCTTTAATTAAATTATCCACATATTCATTAATAACTTTTATTTCTTCATCTTTATATAAGTAAGTAACATTAATGGTTATTTCCCCATCTTCTTTAATTGAGGTCTTTAAAGAATTAAAACTATTATAAGGATGAACAAAATTATTTAAATGGGTAAGCATAAATTCATTTTTGGTAATTTCGGTAACATCATCAGTACATTCTAAATATTCATTAGGACAATAAAAAGTAAATTCTTGCCATCCTTGATTAATAACACTATAAATGATATTCATTAAATCATTATATGAATAGGGAATATAATCTTTACTATTTTGGACATATAAAAAATCATAATCTTTAGTATACTCATTACCTTCTCCAATTGTTAAAACTGGTTTATTAGAAATAGTTTTAGCTAAAAAATTGGTAATTTTTCCGGCATTAAGTAAGATTAATAAAATAATTCCATAACAAATTATTGGTATAATATATTTCCTCATATCTCTCACATAACCATTTTACCAAAAAAAAACAAAGTAGTAAACTACTTCATATTTTTAATTTTGGCATTTAATCTTTGTTTTTCACGGTCTACTGTATTACTTTTAATTAAACCTTTTTGTAATGCAGAGTCAATAGTTTTTTGAAAATCTTTAAAAACTTTAGTGGCCTCTTCATTATTTCCAGCAGCAATTGCTTTTTCACACGCTTTAATTAAATTTTTAACCCGCATCTTTAGTTCATGATTTTCTTCTGTCTTTTTAGCAATAACTTTAACAGCTTTTTTTGAACTTTTGATATTTGGCATAAAATCCCTCCTTAAAAATTCATATTAATTTTACCAAAAAATATGTTAATGTGCAAGAATTTTGAGCACTTCATTAAATAACATTAAATAAAATTCAAAATTATATAGGTTTATTTTTTATTTCAAAAATCGTTATCAAAATGTATAAATTATGATAAATAGTGTTAATTTCCTTAAAAAAATGGTATAATATTAGTGTGTTGAGGAGGCCCAAAAATGAATATAAATAAAAAACTTTCTTCTAAAGAAATTAATGAAAGAATTAAAAAAGTAAATGGTGTTATGGCCCAAGAAGGAATGCCTCTTACAAAAGAAGAAAAACAAATATTAAAAAATTGTATAGTAGGTAAAACTACTCATGAAAAAGAAAGACAAAAAATTATCAATTATTGTAAGGAAATTTATGGATAATAAATATAAATACTCATATATTGAAGATGGTACATACTGTTACCCTCATACTGATATATTAAAAAACAAATTAGGAATAAAAGATGATGACTTTCTTTTTGAAACAGAAAGAAAATTAGTTTCTTTACGTGTTGATGAATTAATTGTTACCCCTATTAAAGGTGATTTTGATTTTTCACATTTAAAAGCAATTCATAAATATTTGTTTCAAGATATTTATTCGTGGGCAGAAAGCCAAGAACGTGTGCAATATCAAAAAAAGATTTGTTTTGTTTGCCAGAATATATAGATAGTTATAGTAAGGAAATATTTGATAAATTAAAAAAAGAAAAATACTTTATAAAATATACTTATGATAAGAAAATTAATTGTTTAGTTGAATTATTTGCAGATAATAATGCTTTGCATCCTTTCCGTGAAGGAAATGGTAGAGCGCAAAGAGAATTTATAGAATCACTTGCAAAAATTAATGGGATTATGTTAGACCTTACCCAAATTCCCAAAATGGATATGATAATTGCTAGTCATGATAGTATTAATGGTAATTATGAAAAACTTATAACAATGTTTAAAAATAATTCTACACAGTTATCATTAGAAAAACAATTAGAATATATTAAAATTTATTGTTCAAAAAAATTTTTAAATGATATTATTAAAGAATTTCAAATTTAGGCCATCGCAAAAAGGTTTTTTTTATAAAAATTAGTCAAAAATGTAAATTTTTAAACTTTTTCAGCAGTTTCATTTGACTCCGGGGGGGGTATTATATAATAAAAGTATCAATAGATAGAAGATAATATAATGGATGAGTTATTAACAAAGGAGAGTCAAATTTTATGAATGAAAAAGAAAAAAGAAAAATCTTAATAAGTAGTATAATCATAATTATTACTTTAATATTAGTAGTGGTAGGAACAACATATGCTTTCTTTAGTTTACAAATACAAAATAGTTCCGAACCAACTAATATTGAAATAACGACAGGAGAGCAAAATGAAATAACTTTAAGTGGCGGAATAACAGGTTATCATATTAATTTAGATGTTAGTGATATGACCAAAGATAAAGTAGGAAAGAGTTATTATGGAACAACAGTAAGTGGTGAGAAATATAAAACAGATGAATTAGATGGAACCCAAGATATAGGAACATTAACAAAAACAGGAACATTAACCGAGAAATATAGTTGTAATGTTGGTATAAATATTACATTAGATGGAGATATGAAAGAGTTTCTTCAAGCCAATGATTTAGTATTAGTAGTAAAACAAGGAAGTACAAGTAGTACTTATGATTTATCAGAAGAAACAACCCAATATACATTTAGCTTCAAATTAGATAATGATAGTATAGAGCCAATAAAAGCTTATTTAAAATTTACAAATCAAGATACAGACCAAAGTGATTTAGCAGGAACAGAATTAAATATCACAATAAGTATAAATGACTTTGCTTGTGAAATAGATAATTCTAAACCAGCATTAGAGATGTTAACTGAAAAAGGCGGAGAAACCTTTAAAGAAAAATCAGGAATGTATCGATTTGTAGGAACAAAAGACGAAGTAACCAACAATTATATATGCTTTGGAACAACAGACTCATCGAAATGTGGAACAAATGCGAGTTTAGAAGATAATCAAAAATATATGTATAGAATAATAGGAATTACATCAACAAAAGATGATATAGTAAATATTCCAGCCGATTCATTAAAACTAATCAAAGCCACTCCATCAATTACAAGTCAAAACTGGCATAGTAGTTATTCAAGTGATGTAGAATGGGATGCTTCTGCAGTGAAAAGTTATTTAAATGGAACATTTTATAATAGTATAACAAGTGCCCAACCAAATGGAGCATATTGGGATTCAATAATATTAAGTCACAAATGGTATATAAAAGACCAAAAAAGTATTGAAAACGAAGAACCCAAAGATACTCAAAACATTTCAACTGAAAGTAAAATAGGTTTAATGTATGCAACAGATTATAAAAACTCTGGAGACCAAGACACTAATAATTGGTTATTTATAAAAAACGGTTGGACAGATAACACAGCTGTTACTGAATGGACAATGAGTAGGTATGGCCTTAACGGCGGCGGTTACGGTGCGTGGCGTGTGCGTTCAGGTGGCGGCTTGGGCGGCTACGGTTTGAACAACACGAATGCGGTTCGCCCAGTCTTCTATCTTCAGTCCAATATTACTTTAACTGGTGAAGGAACAACTGAGAATCCATTTATAATTCATCTTAGCTCCGGACAGTTTTGAATAAGATAAGGAAATAGAAAAGGAAAAAAGCAAAAGAGTGCGACCAAAGAAGCATGATTTTGTTTTTTTTAAGTAAAATTCAGTAAATTAAAACATGCAAAAAAGGAATAAAA
>CANQXB010000076.1 GCA_947627805.1 uncultured Bacilli bacterium | reverse complement strand
TCAACTTTTAAAAATAATCGGGATTTTGTAAGAGAAGTTAAAAAAGAAGTTTTTGCGGATAAAGTTTATGTTTATACACCCAAAGGAGAAGTAATTGAACTACCTAAGGGCTCTACCGTGATTGATTTTGCATATAAAATTCACAGTGATATTGGTAATACAATGGTGGGAGCGATTGTTAATGATGCTGAGGTACCTTTAAGTTATGTCTTGCAAAATAAAGATAGAGTCAAAGTTATTACCGATAAACTTATATCAAATCCTAAAGAAGAGTGGGAAAGTATTGCGCAAACAAGTTTAGCGAGAAGAAAAATAAGAGAGGTTTTAAGAAGTAATTAAAAAAGCATTAATTTTAAGTCTAATTTGTGTAAAGTAATCTTGTTATATTCGTCACTTTATCTTAAGATTAAAGTAAGAGGGTGGTAGTTAATATGATTAATAATTTAGATGAATATCGTAAGCAAATTGAATCTTTATCAGAAGAAGATTTAAAAAAAAGGGATGGACTATTAATATCAATGGCTAAAGGAGAAACTTTTGGACCTTTAACTGGTTTTTCTTCACTTGATAAAACTCGTTTAAAATATTATAAAATGGACAAATATTATGATTTGCTGGTAAAGAAAACTGTAACTGAGGCTTTTTATAGCCAAAATTCTCAGAATTTAGATAATGTTGCACTTGAATATTTTTTTAGCAAAATCACTTATAAAAAATTTTTTGAAGAAATAGAAAAACTAGCTAAAGCATTTCAAAAAAATAATGTTCAAAAAGGTGATTATGTTTCTATATGTTCAGCTGGAATACCCGAAGCGATGTATGCCATTTATGCTTTAGGTTATTTTGGAGCAGTGGGAATATACCTTCCACCTTATTTAAATAAAGAAACAATGATAAACGATATAAATAAAAACAACAGTAAAATATTATTAGTAATGGATTTGTTCTATTCACAATATAAAGATTTATTTGATGAAGTAAAAGAAAAAACTAGTCTTGAAAAAATTGTTATAGTTCCGACATTAAATTCTTCAATTTTAGGTAAATTGCAAAAAGAGAAACACTTTCCAAATACTAAAAATTATAATGAGTTCTTAGAAGAAGGAAAAAAAGAAGTTTTATCTCCAATGGCTCCATATGAAAAAGATATGCCAGCAGCAGTAGTTTATTCTTCTGGAACAACTGGTGATTTGAAGGGAGTTTTACTTTCTCATGATTCAATTAATAATTCGGCGGCATCTTATTCAGCCTTCGGTTTTGATTTAAATCCTGATCAAAAAATATATCAAGCTATTCCTGTTTGGTCTTCAACTGGTCTTGTAGCAGTGGGGACAACTCCTTTATTTTATGGAGCAACTCTCCATCAAAATCCTCAATTTGATCCTATTGTGTATAGCAAAAATTTAGGATTAAATAGAGATAATTGGGGTATAGGTACAACTGAATTATTCGGAGGATTATTAGATTTAAAAGATGATTTTAAATTTAAAATGATGTTAAAATTACATATTCTTGACTATAAAGAATTAAGAAACACTATAATTGGAGGAACTTTTTCCACTCCAAATGATAGAGAAAGATTAAATAAAGTACTTGCTCAAATTGGTTCTCCAGCCAAAATAAGAGCTAGTTATGGTACCTGTGAAAATGGTTCTATTGTATCTGCAGAATTAAATGGTGTAGAGCATCCAGATTATTCAGTTGGGATACCAATTCCGGGAACGGAAATATTTGCTATCGATGAAAATTATCAAGAATTGCCATATTATCAAAGAGGAGAATTGGTTGTTAAAACTGATAATGGAATGTTAAGATATTATAATCGTCCAGAGTTAAATAAAATATTTATTCAAGGTCATGAAAATCTAAGAGGATTTAAACATACAGGAGATATTGGCTATATTGTCCCAAGTGGGGATGTAATTTATGAAGGTAGAGCCAATGATGTTTCGGTGGTTAATGAAGAAACCATTTATAATTTTGATGTCAAAAAAGCTATTTTAAATGATAAAGATGTCTTTGACTGTGAAGTTTTTCTTCATCCAACTGAAGATAAACTATGCGCTAATATAGTATTTTTTGAAAATTCTCCATTTAAAACGGAAACTAATACCGAGATTTTAAAAGATAAAATGATTGAAATTCAAAAAATGATTAAACAAATTTTTGGCGATGAAAACTATATACCAGAATTTTTTAAGATTAGAGATTGTTTCCCTATGGCTGCCTCAACAAAAAGGGATTTCAAAAAAATTAAAAGCGAAACCGATGGCTATATTTATTTAAGTAAAAAAGATTTATTAAATGAAAAAGCTTTAAGGAGAACGATAGTGTAGAAAAAAAAGATTTTTTATGATAATATTATACTAGAGGTGCGATGTTATGGTAGTAACAAAGATGACATATTTAAATGTTTTTTCAATTCTTTATATAGTAGCCTTAATTGTTATATATTTTTCTAAAGATAGAGTAAAAAATAATGAAACTTATATTTATAAAGTTTTAATTATCACTAATTTATTTGGATTAATACTTCAACTTTTAACTTGTTATGCATCTTATAATTATAAAATCCTACCAACAATACTGAGTGACTTTGTAATTAAAACATATTTATTATATTACATTTTATATGGTCTTTTACTTTTGTATTATACACTAACATTAATCTTTAAAAATATTGAAAAACAGCGAAAAAATTTATTTGCTATCTTTTCACTTATATGTTTATTAATTTATTTATTCCCTATGAAACTGCATTTAGATTACCCAAACCAAATAGTTTATTCTTATGGTCCAGCAGTAACTTATGAATATATAATTGCAGGTTTATTAACTGTTTCTTTAATGTTAATTTTAGCTTTTAATATTAAGAAAATACCTAAAAAGAAATTAGTGCCATTGTTTTTATATTTCTTATTAGGAACTATTGCGATAATTATTCAAAAAAACCATCCTGAAACCATGATTATGTGTTTTGTGGAAACTTTCTTATGCTTTTTAATGTATTTTACAATTGAAAATCCCGATGTTAAATTAATAGAGCAATTAAACATTGCCAGAGAGCAAGCCGAAAGAGCCAATAAAGCAAAGACGGATTTCTTATCAAATATGTCTCATGAAATAAGAACTCCCCTTAATGCCATAGATGGATTTAGTCAATTAATTTTAGAAGAAGATAATATGGATGAGATTAAAGCTGAAGTAAGAGATATCATGGCAGCTTCTCAAAATTTACTAGAAATTGTTAATGGTATTTTAGATATTTCAAAGATTGAAGCTAATAAACTAGAAATTGTTAATGTGGAATATGAACCCGCTAAAATATTTGATGAACTTGTTAAACTTACTAAGGGAAGACTTGGCGATAAACCTTTAGAATTTAGAGTTAATATTGCTAAAGATTTACCCGAATACTTAAATGGCGATTATGTAAGATTAAAACAAATAGTTTTAAACTTACTTACTAATGCTGTAAAATATACTAAAGAAGGATTCATTGAATTTAATGTTGATACGGTAAGAAAAGATAAAGTATGTCGTTTAATAATTAGTGTTAAAGATAGTGGGATTGGTATAAAGAAAGAAAATATTGAGAAATTATTTACGAAGTTTGAGAGATTTGAAGTTGATAAAAATATGACTATTGAAGGGACTGGATTAGGTCTAGCTATAACTAAAAAATTATTAGACTTAATGAAAGGAACCATAGTAGTTGATTCAACATATGGTGAGGGTTCAAAATTTACGGTAGCCATTGACCAAAGAATAGTTACTAATCCAAAGAAGAAAAAAGTTGAAGTTAAGGAAGAAATTAAGAAAGTAGATATTAAAGGCAAGAAAGTTTTAATTGTGGATGATAATGCAATTAACTTAAAAGTAGCCGCAAGACTTCTTTCAACTTATAATTTAGAGACTGAAGAAGTCTTAAGTGGATTTGAATGTATTGAAAAGATAAAAAATGGTAAAAAATATAATTTAATCTTAATGGATGATATGATGCCTAAACTAAGTGGAGTAGAAACATTTAAGAAATTAAAAGAAATAGAAGGCTTTAATACCCCAGTTATTGCGCTAACCGCTAATGCTATTGCCGGTATGAAAGAAAACTATTTAAAAGAAGGATTTAACGATTATATTTCAAAACCAATTGACAAAAAAGAACTAGAAAGAGTTTTAAATACTTATTTAAAGTAAAAAATTAAAGATTTAAGGTCTTTAATTTTTTTAGACTATTAATAAGCTCTTGTTTTTCTTTAACTTCAATCACAGCATAACATTTATTAACCACTTTTTGATATTTTTTAAAATCAATTATTCCTTTGCCTATTTCTAAATGGTCGCTTTTACCGTCATAATCGTGAATGTGAATATGTCTTATTTTATTAGTTTTTTTTAAAATTTGATAAGCTAAATTTTTATTTTTTTCATTATGGCCAATATCTAAAGTAAATCCTAAATTGGAAAAACCATTAATTAAGTTTATAGCTTTTTGAGTAAAATTATGTATTTTTGTATTTTCAAAATTAATTTCAATATTATATTTTTTAGCTATTTCATTAAGTTTTTGGCAACTTTTTTCTAGATTCATTAAATAGATATCTAGATATTTATCATTTAAATAATATTTTCCTGAAGGTAGGGTAAAATATACTCCCGAATCAATATGAAGATTATATTTTTTTATGTTATTATTTATTCCTAATTCAATTTGTCTTATAGTCTCATTTAAATAACTTTTTCTTAAGTTGTTATTAAGTTCTGCTATATTTAGTTTTTCAGATAAATGCATGGTAAATTCTAGGTTATATTTTTTTAATTCTTGCTTTTTTATATTTTGACAATAAGGTAAATCCATATTTAATTCAATAAAATCTAAATTATAAGCCTTAGCTAAATTAACATTATCTAAAATATTCTCCAATTCTACTAAAGTTGGCATACCATATTTCATTATAATCACCTATATAATTATACCACCAAAATGCAAAAAACGTTGTTATTATTTCAATAATATGATAAAGTAGAGAACAAAAGGAGTCAATATGGATAATTTATTAATTGAAAAAAGAA
>CANQXB010000075.1 GCA_947627805.1 uncultured Bacilli bacterium | reverse complement strand
TTTCCTCCTTTTTAATTTATGTATAAATTTTAAATTTGTATAAAAAGTTAGAAAGGAGTTCATAATAGTAATGGTGAAGTTTATGCCTAATGTTCATAGTAATATTTCCTTTGGCCTTGTTAATATTCCCGTTATCATGAATCCTTTAATTAGAGATAATGATACATCTTTTAACCAACTTCATAAAAAATGTTTAAATAGAATTAACTATGTCAAATATTGTCCTTATTGTAAGGAAGAAGTTAAAGATAAAGATATTATCAAAGGTTATGAGTATGAAAATGATAAATATCTAACTTTTGAAAAAAGTGAACTTGATAAATTAAAACCTGAACAAGAAAAAGAAATTGAAATTGTTTCATTTATTAATATTAATGATATTGACCCTCTTTATTTTGAAAAAAGCTATCTTTTAAAGTATAGTGGGGTAAGTAAAGCCTATGATTTATTTTGTGAAGCATTAAAAAAAGAGAAAAAAGTTGCTTTGGCTAAAACGGTTATTGGTAATAAATTTTATTATTGTATTTTAAGATTTGCATCCTTTGGAATTATATTAACGACTTTATTTTTTGAAGAAGAAGTAATGATTCCGGATTCCAAAGTAAAAGGTGAAGTTAAGGAAAAAGAACTTAATTTGGCTATCAAATTAATTAATGATTTAAGTGGTAAATTTGAACCCCAAAAATATGAAGATGAATATCAAAACAATATTAAAAAGGCTATTCAAGATAAATTAAATGGTAAAAAAATAAAAGGAAGTACGAAAAAAGATAAAATCCAAATTAATGATTTAATGGAAGCTTTAGAAAAGAGTTTAAAAAAGCAAAAATGAATATTTGGCAAAATAAAAAATGGGGTCCCATGCTTTTAGAAGAAATAAATAAACCTTTTAATTCTAAAGATTATCTTTTTGAAATTAAATTTGATGGTTACCGGGCTCTTATTTTTGCTAGTCCTAAAGAAGTAATTGTCATGAGTCGTAATTTAAAAGATATTACTTATCTTTACCCGGAATTATTAAGTTTAAAAAGTTTAGTTAAAAAGAAAGTTATCTTTGATGGTGAAATAGTTAGTTTTGTTAATGGTAAACCTTCTTTTTCTAAATTACAAGAAAGAAGTCATTTAAAAAATAAGCTAAAAATTAAAGAAGAAGCTTTAAATGCTCCCATAACTTTTATGGCCTTTGATATTTTATATGAAGATAAAGAGCTAACTAATTTACCTTTAATAAAAAGAAAAGAGTATTTAGAAAAATATCTTGATAATGAAGTTTTTATCAAAACTAAATATATTAACGAGGATGGTAAGGATTTATATAAAATGGTCCAAAAAGAAAATTTAGAAGGTATTATTGCCAAACTAAAAACAAGTCCTTATTTAATTAATACGCGCTCTAATTATTGGATTAAAATTAAAAATTATCAATATGGAACTTTTTGGGTAATTGGTTATATAGAAAAAGAAACTAATTATGTTATTACTCTTTTACTGGGTGAAAAAGAAAATAAAGAATTTTTATTAGTGGGGAAAGTTAATATGGCTAAGAAAAATCCTTTATATAAAAAAATAAAAAAGATTCGAATAATTCAAAAAAATAAAGATGAAAATATTATTGAACCTAAATTAAAATGTCAAGTTAAATATTTAGAAAGAACTAAAAGTAATAATCTAAGACAACCTGTTTTTGTTAAAGAAAGAAAATAAGTTACTAGAAATTAGCAACTTATTTCGTAAATAAATATTCTAAATTTTCTTTAATTATAAAGTATTCATTTTCATAATTTAAAATATTTATATTATAAGAAAGAGCAATATTAATTAAATCTTCTAATGTTTTAATTTTAATTATTTTTAAATTATTTAGATTAGGTTTATTAGAAATTTTAATTATTAAATCTTTATATTCTTTAGTTAATCTTTTAAAGTTATTAAAAGGAAAATTCTTATTATATAAAAGAATAAAAATACCACTTGAAATAAATAGTAGAGCTAAACTTAAATTAGTTTTATTATAATGATAATTATCTTCTTGAAAATTATTTTCTTGAGTTATATAAATAACTGGGGAATTAAGAGGTATATTAATATTTAAATAATTAATAATTTTATTATTATTTAATATTTCTAATTTTAAAGTAAGAGTAGTATCTAATGATAGATGATAATTATTGGCAAAGTCTTTAGCATAGTTTAAATAATAATTATAATCTAAGACAATTTCATCTTTTATATTTTTAGAAAAAGGTGTTTTTTCTTTAAGAGGAATTTCTTTTTCCCAAACAAGATTGCCTTCATATTGAGAATTAAGGAAAGCTTTAATTTGAAAATAATAAGTATTTTTTTCATTTTCAATACTTAAATTATAATTAATAATTATTTTTTTGATGGCTTCTTCTATATAATAATTGTCTTCTTTTATTTCTAAATTAGAATAGTAAGGATTATCTTTTAAAATAACTTTATAATGGGTATTATCTTCAATATTGATGGTTTTATTTGATGGTTTTTTAAAAAATGTAAATAATAATAAGATAATTCCGATAAGAATGAGCATAAGGGAAATAAGATTAAGTATTTTAATTAACTTTTTAATATTAATCATCTCCTTCTTGGAAATATTCATCTAAAAATACAGCGGGAAGACCTAAATATTTAAGGGAGAATTTATAAATACCTTTAATATCTTTTTCTTTAACGGTGTAATTATCAATTATTTTATTGTTATCACCTTTAGTTAAATAGGTGTTATTAGATTTTTTCTTTACTACCCGGTGAATAATGGTTTTGGAGGGAATTTCATAAATAATAATATCATTAACAGAAACATTTTCTTTAGTTTTTTCATAAATTACTATATCTCCTTTTTGAAAAGTGGGAGCCATACTATTAGAAAGAATGACAATGGCTTCATATTTAAATAAACCGAGATTAAAAAAAGTTAAAAGGAAAGAAATAATAGGAAGGAAGAAACTGATATTATAATGTTTTTTCTTTTGCTTATTTTTATTTAAAATATAAGAAAAAATTAAATAAATAAAAATTATTTTAATAAGACTATTAGAGCCATTAAAATACCAGTTGTGATAGGGAATTAACGGAACAAAATAAATAATAAGTTTATCTAAAATAGAAAGGATTATGGCATAGATATAGTGAAAATGTTGGGTTAAATAAGTAAATAGAAAGTTAGAAAAGATTAAAGGAATAAGATGGGAACACAAATAAGTAAATAAATCTTTTTTTAGATTAAGAGAAAAGAGAGTATGATAATTTATTTCTAAAGTAATAAAACAAAGAGTTATAAAAAACGGCTTGTTCTTTTTGTTTTTTAAAAATAAATATCTTAATATTTCTAAACTAATAAGAGGTATAATAGTTTCAAAAATATTTGTAATGAGATTATTATAAGGATTAGGAATAAAACCTTTAATAAAACCTAGTCCTAAATAAATATTACCAAATAGTAAAGATATTAAAATAATAAGAGGAAGATAATATTTATTTTTAAAAGTTAAAATATTTTTATGGGTTAAAAAATAAAAGACCATAAATAAAAGGGAGAAAAAAGGATTAATAACTTTGATGAAGAGAGTATAATAACAATTATGGAAAAAGATAAGAGGAATAATTAATAAAAGGTATAATAAAAAACTTTTTTTATGCATTTTTTAGGCCTTATTTTTGAACGTAGGCAATGGTTCCCGTTAAAGTTTTAGTTTTGACTAAAGGCATTTCAGTTACATTATCATTATAAGTAATCGTTATTTCAATAGTGGTTTCATCACCGGCATTTAAATCTTCCGGTATTTTACTGACAGTATAACTAATAGCCTCACTGCCATCAACTTCATCATTAAAAATTAAACCTTGTAAAGTAGCATCAATTGTGCCGGTATTTTTAATGGTGATTGTGTAAATTACTTTATCCCCAGGTTTATTTAATTTAACGTTTAAATTAACGGTATTATCAGTAAATGTGGGAGTAGTTTCGGTTACTTCAGGAGAGATAAAAGTCGCCTCTACTTTAGTAATTTTGATATTCCATGTTCCCGTAATTTCCGCCATACCTTGGACATCTAAATCCGTTGCAAAAGAAGAATAACCAACACTCATAAGAAGGAGGGTAATTAAAAAAATGAATATGATTAGGAATTTATTAAATTTCATTTAAATACTCCTTTCATCTAAATTCATAAGGAAGATAACTTTATATCATCCCACTATAATTTATGCGAAAAAAATTACCTTGGCTAGTACATAAGCCTAGGTACAAAAAATTTGTTATTGTTTTTAAATATTATTAAATATATAATATAAGATGAAAGGAAGAGCTTATGAATAATGTTACTCTTTTACCGGCTGATCGTTATATTGTAGTTAATAAAAGTATCTTAACCGATAATGACCGAAAAGTTATTATGAGTTTATATGAGCCATTGATTGGTTCTTTAGGAGTATCTTTATATTTTACTTTATGGAATGATTTAAATATTAATAATATTATGAGTAAAGATTTAATTCATCATCATTTGATGGTTAATTTAAAAAGTGATATTAGCAAAATAAAATTAGCTAGAGAATCTCTGGAGGCTTTTGGCCTTTTAAAATGCTATGTCAAAGAGGGAAGTGTTAATGATTATTTATATGAGTTATATTCGCCTTTAACTCCTAGTGAATTTTTTAATCATCCGATTTTAAATATTGTTTTATATAATAATGTTGGGGAAAAAGAATATAATGAACTTAAAGAGCTATATAAAATGCCCAAGATTGATTTAAAAGAATATACAGAAATTACCAAGAAAATTGATGAAGTTTATGACACTTCTAAATTCAATTTAAGTTCGGATTTAATGGATGTTCATAAAAATAGTCTTAGTGCTTCATCAAAAATTAATTATGAAGAAATTATTGCGAGTATTCCGAAAAGTTTAATTAATGAAAAAACTTTTAATAAAAAAACTAGAGAGTTAATTGATAATTTAGCCTTTATTTATAATATTGATACTTTAAAAATGATTGAACTTATAAGAGGTTGCTTAAATGAATTTGGGGGTATTGATAAAAATGGTCT
>CANQXB010000074.1 GCA_947627805.1 uncultured Bacilli bacterium | reverse complement strand
TAATTGGAAATCGGGTCAAGTTACTTTGCCTATTGCAACAACTTCAAGTATAGGTGCAGTACAACCTGACGGTGAAAGTATTGGAATAACCTCCGAAGGTGTTATATCTATATTACAAAACCCTATTATTGATATATCTCATCCTATAGGCGACCCGATAATCACATTAAATAACACTTTAAACGATAATGAAATATGGCTCGAGGGTGCGAGTGTATCATCAAATACTTATAATAATTTATTTGATATTTATGGATATAATTATACTCCAATTAGAACCCTATATACCCTAAATGGAACGCTAAACGGAAATTTAACTTTAGGTAATAATAATTTCGTTGTATCCCCACAAGCAATAACTGATTATGTAACCACTAATTTAACTTTATCAAATAATACATCCGATTTTAGCATTGAAGTTCCTATAAAAATAAAAAGTTACCACAATAATCCAATTGTAAATTTTAATAAACTTAATAAGATGGGTATTTTATTATTTTTAAATAACTCAAATAAACTAATTTTGGATATTTCAGGAACTGGGTATAATTGGAATGTAGGTGAAAATATTACTTCACCACAAGCTCTTGATTTATATACTTGGTATATGATAAAACTTACATATACTGCGGAAACAAAAACATATAAAGTATATTATGCTCCTATTAATTATTATACTCCAGCTGAATATGGAAAACAAGTTCTTATAGACAATTTAGAATATACGGAAGCTATAACTCATACTGCATCTTTGGATTTTTATTATGAAGAAGATATGACTTGGAACTTTGGAAGTACCGCTCCGGGAGAACAAACGGCTAATTTTTATTTTATAGGGGATATAGATTTAGGCGGAGTAATTCCCAGTGTATTAACTTCTCAAAAAGTAGATAATTTTAATATTCCCGATTGTAGAGAAAGAGGATTTTGGGGAACAGATGAAACAGGGAATTTTGGTTACGTACCTGCAGGGTTACCAAATATAACCGGTAGGTTAGGCACTCCGCAACTAGTAGGTAGTGGGGTATTTATACAACGTGGCGTTGGTAGAAATTTAAATGCCTCTGGAGTAAATTCTGTTAATAGATTAGACTTTAATGCAAATGTTGCAAGTTCTATATATGGAAGCAGTGATACAGTACGACCCCCAAGTGTTAAAGTTAGAGTTAAAACGAGGTATCAATGATTATGACAGTATATATTTATGAATATGATAAAAACACTTATGAATTTTTAGGAAAAAAGCAAGCGGAAGCAGACCCCGAAGAAACAAAAAAAGCAGGGCGGTTTATTCCTCTTGTTCCTGCTTATGCAACTTTAACCGCTCCACGCAATTTTAAACAAGGCTTTATGGCAAAATGGAACGGGAAAGACTGGGATATTTTAAGAGATTACAGAGAAACACATTATAAAGTTGATAATGAATTAAATGTATCAGATATTAAGGAACTCGGAGAAATAACAGGTTATATCTTGGTTCTTAAAGAACTCGGAGAAAAGATAAAAGCTAATAAAAATCATTATAAAATTATTGATAATGAAATAATAGAAAAATCAGCGGAAGAAATAAAAAAAGAAGAAATTGAAGCTAAAGAAAAACAATTTAATGAATTGTTTTTTAATACATCATTAGGTTATGTTAAAAGAATTATTACTTTTAAAAACGGCAATACTGCAAATTTCTTAACTGATATTGTTCCGTTATTAGAAATTGACACTCCTATTATTACCTATAACAAGCCTGATTTTGAGAGTGAGGAAATGCCCTCACAAAATAGAGATGTTAAAGTAACGGAATCATTTTTAAAAGAATGTAAAATGCAATTATTGACAGATTTTTGGGGAACTGAAATATCAAATAAATAATTACCCGAAAAAACGCTTGATGATATTATTGAAGCGACAGAAGAAGCAGAATTATATGTTTTACCCGCAAAGGCTCTCGAAGCCGATGCTGACCAAGCGGAGGACTTAAACCCTCCGCCGTCAATAAAAAAGATTTAGAAAAGGAGTAAACTATGGCAAAAGTATTTAATTTATTTGAAAGATTTGTTATCAGGAGAATAATAAAAAAAATTATTAAAATCGCTCCTGTGCTAAAAGAAAAAGGACTTGAAATTTTGGAGAAACACACCGATGAAATTTTGGAAATTGTTGAAGAAACTATCGTTAAGGTTATTGAGGGGTATAAGAATAAATAAAAATCGAATAGGATTTTTATTTACTTGGAAAATATAACTGACTGGGCGAATGCCCTCGGTCAACCACGGGAGGGGGTACTCCCTCCCACTTCTGAAAGGATATTTAAAGAATGATTTGGTATAAAGATGATGAAATAGAAATTGACTTTAATATAATTCCGTGTACAACTATGCTCTTTCCACTGCCGTCTATGACTAAACAAGAGAAAAAAGAAATAACGGACAAACCGTTTTTAAATAAAAAGCCGTTATTTGTTACTATACTTGATAAGAGAAAAGCGGAACAGGTAGAGTATAGGTTTAGGATAGAGAAAGGTTACCGTTTTGACGGGGCAACGATAAATAGGCTCTTTTGGCGGTTAATAGGTTCTAAAACCGAACCTGAATTTCAAATATCGGCGATGGTTCATGATGTTCTCACAGAGAATAAAGGGTTTATAAATAATGACCGCCTTTTATCATCTAAAGTTTTCAGAGGATTATTATTAGCAAGCGGAGTAAGTAAATTTAAAGCGGATGTAATGACCTTTTGTGTGGACGGTTACCAGCGTTTTTGTCATTGGTAAAAGGGGTAATAATGAATTTAAACTTTACAATAACAGAGTTATGTCATAGTGATAAAGCTATAGAACACGGGATTAAAAATATACCGTCATTAGCTGAATGCGATAATTTATTAAATCTTATTTACTTTGTTTTACAGCCTTGCCGTAATAAGTTTGGTGCAATAAAAGTAACATCAGGTTATAGAAATAAAGAAGTAAATAAACTTGTTAACGGTGCTGCTAATTCAAACCATTTAACGGGGTGTGCAGTTGATATAATCCCCTTAAATGCTACATTTAAAGAATTATATAATTATATTACGCAAGTATTAGATTATGACGAATGTTTTATAGAAACAAATTCTAAGGGGGTTAAGTGGCTTCACGTTGCGTTTAGAATTAAAGGTAATAGATTTAAACATAACCCGAATTACCTCGCTTAAAAATTGACGTCAGACGTCTTAAAATAAATTTATTAGTTTAGTAGAGATTAGAGAAATGGAACAGGAAGAAATGGAAAAAAAAATAAATAAGATTTATAATTTACTCTTTGGAAATCCCGATAATTCTGACGAGATAAGTTTTGTTTCTAAAGTTAATTTAATGTATAAAGAACTTAATAACTTTAAACATTGGCTTTGCGGGTCGGTGGTAACTTTTTTAGCAGTATGTATATTTATAGGAGGTAAACTTTATATGCTTGATAATTTGGCTAATGAAAATTCTGCAAGTTTACAAAAAAACGATATTATTATTGAAAAATTAAATAAAATAGAAAAAGATTTAAACTAATTTTTTGACAATTTTATAAAAAAATACTATACTAATAATAACAGATTTTTTCATTTAATTTCTCATTCTTAGTATTAAACATAACTATTCTTGACATCTCCCTTTACGGGAGATTTTTTTATGAAAAAATATATAATAAAAATTAATAATTATTAATAAAAACTATTGACAATTATTAATAATTATTATAAATTATTAATAAGGAGGTTTTATGAAAATAACAAATGATAAAAAAAAGATAATGAATAATCAATTACAATGGTGGAGAGAGATAAGTAAGGAAAATAAAGAGTTTTATTATATTTCAAAACATCATTTAGAAGCGGTATTTTATTTTGTTAAGTTATTTGAAATAGATATAGAGGGAGATAATTGTTTTAATTTTAGATTAAAGGAGGGGAAAAATGAATAAATATAAGATTGAGAATTTTTTTAGAAATATTTTCAATGAGATTTTTGAAGATAGAGAGTCAATAATTTTGAATAATGAACTCAATCAAAGGATAATGGAAATAAAAAAAGAAAATTACAAATTTATAGTTATTGAAAAGTTAATACCTTATTATCAAGAGGTATTTCATTTAAACGAAAATGAAGCTTGGGGGGCATCCCACGCTTTATATTTAAAGGGTATTGAATGTGGAAAAATAGACTGTTTAAATAGTTTGAATTATGAATGGAAAGGGAATAAAAATGACTAAAAAAATTAAAGAGAGTAAAGAGGTATTATGTTTAGTTTTACCTAAAGAGTTAAAAGATAAAATAAGGAGATATGCAAAAAAAAATGATTGTTCTTTAAACAAAGTAGGCAAGTGGGCTTTTCAGAAATTTTTAGGGGAGTTAGAAAATGGTTAATGTTTTATTATTGACTACGTGCGGTGTAATTGCATTGATATTAACAGTTATGTTTAATCTAATTAATAGGAGATAAAATGGAAAAAAAAGAAGCTAGAGAAATTGCACAAAAGATATATTGGCATCATAAAGTGGATTTAAATAAATATTCCGAAGCTGATAGAGAGCTAATAAATAGAGAGTTGTATTTTATCAATAAAGCGGAAGAATTTGCCAATGATAATTATTATGGAGGTAAGGGAATTTTAGATGTTTAAAGATAAAATTGATTTTAATAGTATTGATATTGAGATGTTATCCGATAGTGAGTTAATGAATTTAAAACGTGATTGTATGGAATGCCAAAACGGATATTATTTAAAAAAAGTAGAAAATGAAATTAATAGGAGGTTTAAAAATGAGTAATGAAAATCTTGAGAATTTTAGAAAGGCTTTGAATATTGATTGTTCGGGCTTTGTAGAACGTAAAAAAACTGGCAGAAAAATTGAAAAAAACGGAGTTTGGCAAGAGGAAGAATTAGCTTATTTAAGCTGGTCTGTAGCGTGGGAAAAGTTCAAAGAAATTTACCCCGATGCAAAATATTCAGTTAAAAAATTTGATAATAAACCATTTATATTTGATTATGACACAGGCTATATAGTATTTACGGAGGTGGAAGCTGACGGTTTAATATATGAAATGTGGCTACC
>CANQXB010000073.1 GCA_947627805.1 uncultured Bacilli bacterium | reverse complement strand
GGACATTCAGCTACTTTGACAACTTCTTTCTTTTCTTTTTCTTCCTTTTTAATATATTTACATTTTGGGTAATTAGAACAAGCGACAAATTCGCCAAATTTACCTTTTCTAATAACTAAATCTCCACCACATTCTGGACATACTTCCCCTGTTTGAACTGGCGCTTTTTTCTCCATATTCTTTAAGGCATCATCCATAATTGGAGCAAATTTATCATAAAATTCATGTAATACTTTAATATTATCTTTTTTCGCTTCCGCAATATCATCTAAATCTTTTTCCATATTTGCCGTATATTTAACATTAATAATATCACTAAAGTATTCTTGTAATTTATCAGTTGTTTCTATTCCCATTTCCGTTGGTACAAATTTCTTATCTTCGACTTTAACATAATCATGGTCTTTAATAGTACTGATAATGGTAGCATAAGTAGAAGGTCTTCCAATTCCTAAACTTTCTAACTCTTTAATTAAACTACTTTCAGTATAACGACTAGCTGGTTTCGTAAAGTGTTGATATTTATTGATGGCTGAAGCCACGACAACATTACTTTTATATTCTTTAAAGTTCGGTAAAATCTTATCTTCTGTATCTTCATATTCTTTATAGACTTTTAAATAACCATCAAAAGTTAAGACACTACCAGTAGTTTTAAATAAGTAATCATTATTTTCAAATGTTACTGTCGTCGCTTTAACTTTAGCATCAGCCATTAAAGAAGCTAAACTCCGAATATAAATAAGTTTATATAATTTATATTCATCATTACTAAGATAAGCTTTAACACTTTCAGGAGTTCTTAAAATACTCGTTGGTCTAATACCTTCATGGGCATCTTGCATATTTTCATTTGTTTTCCCCACTTTGGCATAACCAACATAATTATCACCATAAGTCTTTTTAATGTAACTTTTAGTACTTCCGATAAATTCTTCAGAAATTCTTACACTATCGGTACGCATATAAGTAATAAGCCCCACAGTTTCATTAGCTAAATCAATACCTTCATATAACTTTTGGGCAATCTTCATCGTTTTAGAAGCTGCAAAATTAAGTTTATTCGCCGCCATTTGTTGTAAAGTTGAAGTTTTAAATACTTCCCTAGAAGCTTTCTTTTTATCTTTCTCTTGGATATCTTTAATCGTAAAAGAATTAGATAATTTACTTAATATTTCATCAGCTTCTAATTCACTATTAATTTCAATATCTTTATCTTTATATTTAAATAATTCGGCAGTATAATCTTTAAAATCAGCTTCAATAGTCCAATATTCTTTGGGAACAAAGGCGAGGATTTCTCTTTCACGGTCCACAATTAATTTTAAAGCCACTGATTGAACTCTTCCGGCACTTTTACCACCAGTTTTATATTGCATTAATTTACTTAAACGAAAACCTATTATTCTATCTAATATTCTTCTTGTTTCCGCTCCTTTAACTAAATTCATATCAATTTTAGCATGTTCTTGAATACTTTTTAAAACTACATCTTTGGTTATTTCTCTAAATGTTACTCTATCATATTTTTCTTCAGGTATTCCTAATTCTTCTTTTAAATGCCAAGATATTATTTCTCCTTCTCTATCGGGGTCGGTTGCTAAATAGATATGCTCCGCTTCATTAACTAATTTTTTTAAAGCTTTAACATCTTTGTTTTTACCTTTAATAATAACGTAATTAGGTTTAAAATCATTTTCTAAGTCTACTCCTAAACCATATTTACCGGTAGTTGCTAAATCTCTTATATGGCCTTTAGAAGAGACAACTTTATAATCCCCAGCTAAATATTTTTCAATAGTTTTACTTTTAGCAGGAGATTCCACAATAACGACATTTTTCATGACTAAATATCACATCCATTCATTTATATTTTATACACTGAAATCAATTTAATGTCAATTATAATTATTCATTTACCAGTTTTTTAACATATTAAAAGGTATCTATTTCAATACCTTTTATTTCGTTATCATGAATGAATTATAAATGGATTTTCAGCAGTGCCTTCACCAGTTAAAGTTATAATTGGAGATACATAGAAGACAGGGCGGATGTAGAGCGTTGCTCCAATCGTATTGTACTTAATCTTCCCGCTCGACGTTACACTATATGCATTAAGATAATACCCGTCCCCTCCGCGCCTACTCATGGTCCATTCGTCATTATTGGCGTTTCCAGCCCATCCATTAGCAATCAATAACCAGTTATTTGTTGATTCTTCACCGGCATTCATAAAGTCTTGTACATACATTAATCCTACCTGGTAAGAACTAGTCGTTGTTGAGTCGGTTGGTTCTTTTGCTGATGTTTGCAGTCTTTGTTGGTCAACATTGTACCATTTTTGACTTGTGATTAGTCCTTTCCAATATGCTGGTGTTTCCCACTTTACCGCTCCTAAAAATTGGTTGCTATTTGTTCCATTTAAATAGGTTTTTAAGGACGAATCATCCCACGTGCATTTATCATTTTCTATTCCATCTGCTTCACAATCGGACTGATTCTGTAAACTATTCCATCCACGGGTTCCAACTTTCGAGCTGGCTATGATTAGTTTTAAGGAATTGGCTGGTAAATTGATTGTATTATCTTCTTTATCTGTTATTCCTATTATTCGGTACATATAATCCTCAGGAGTATCTAAACACGTTTCTGTATTATCTGTTCCAAAACAGATGTAGTTATTTGTTACTTCGTCTTTTGTTCCTTTATATCGATACATTCCATCTACATCTTCTTCGGTAAATGTTACGGCTTCTTCTCCTCCTGTTGCATGTTCTCTTAACATCTCTAATGGTTCTTTTCCAACACTTACCTTACAGGCAAAGTTATCAATATTGATACTTATATTTAAACTTGTTCCTGCTAAATCACTTTGGTCACTTTCTTGATTGGTAAATTTTAAATAGGCTTTTATTGGATTTATACTATCATTATCTAATTTAAATCTAAATGTATTTTTGTTACTTACATTAGATAAATCATATGTATTACTTGCACTTTCTTGTTTTACTACTAATACTAAATCATTGGTTTGAAGAAAATCTTGCATATCTCCATCTAAGTTTATATTTATGTCAGCACTACATATATATTTCTCGGTTAATGTTCCTTTTTTTGTTAAGGTTCCTATATCTTGAAGTGCTAAATCCCATTCTGTTTCATATTTCTTACTGCTATCGGTTGTTCCATAATAAGGTGTCCATATTTTATCTTCTGTCATATCGCTGACATCTAGATTAATATGGTAATTTGTTATTCCACCACTTAAGGTTATTTCGTTTTGTTCTCCAGCTGTTAACTCGACATTAGTTGTTATATTTTCTCCTTCTATTTGTAAACTAAAGAAGGCATAAGTAGTTCCTACCACTACTAATATTAAAGTAATAATTATGATTATACTACTTATTAAGATTTTTCTTTTTTCTTTTTCATTCATAAAATTTGACTCTCCTTTGTTAATAACTCATCCATTATATTATCTTCTATCTATTGATACTTTTATTATATAATACCCCCCCCAGAGTCAAAAATTTTTTTCTTATATTGTTAAAAAGTTGTAAATGTGTTGCGATGGTAAACTTAAAGTAGACAACTAAAGGGGGTATGTAGACAATTGATTATTTTATTTATACAATTATTTTGTAATGTATACTATGAAAGGTTGTGATGTTATGAATATGCATTATAATATTGAACTCAAAAAGAAACTTTGTGAACTTATTTGTATTCAAGGTAACTCTACTATTAAAACTGCTGAAGAATACAATGTCCCTCTTAAAACTTTAGAAAAATGGATTACATCTTTCAACAAAGACTCTCACTGCTTTGATTCAAAGGTTGAAGTTGTTAATGATTTTAAAATCATTAACAACTCGCCTTCCGAGTCTAACTATGATGATTTATCTCCTGAGGATTTTAAAACTATTTTAATGAAAAAGGATATTGAAATTGCTCGATTAAAAAAAGGTTATCTTGTGAAAGAAGGTGGTATGGGAGAAAAGGTGTTCGTTACTTTCTCCAAAAAGAATACGAAGTAATCTTTGATTTATCTTCTAAATATTCTATTAATTCTTTATGTAAGGTTATGGATATTAATCGCTCTGGCTTTTACAAATGGCTTTCCCGTAGATCTAATCCTTCTAACAGAGAACTTATTAGAAATGAAGCTTGCAAAATCTTTGAGACTTTTCATTCTAAATTCCCTTCTCATGGTTATCGTTGGTTAAATGCTAAAATTAAACTTGATTTAGGTATTTCTTATTCTGATAATTTTGCTCATAAAATTTGTATGTTCCTTGGCATTAAATCTATCTCTAAACATGTTAAAAGATATGGTAAAAAGGTTAATCGTGAACTTAAAAATTTCCCTAATTATATTCTTGCTGAACTTAATCCTTTACGTCCTTTTCAAATTGTTGTTTCTGATATGACTGCTTTTTGGGCTAACAATCATTATTATGAACTTACCCTTTTTATGGACTTATTCAACAATGAAATCATCTCTTATTATCTTTCTAATAAAAAAGGTAATCCTGATGCTTATCACTTTGCTTTAAATAATTTAATCATCAAAAAAGAAGAATATAAAGACCTCGAATTAATTCTCCACACTGACCAAGGCTCTGTATACTCTTCTAAGAAATTCAATGAATCTCTATATCTATATAATATCATACATTCTATGTCTAAGCCAGGTACTCCGACTGAAAATGGTGCCATGGAAGCTATTAATGGCTGGATTAAAGAAGAATTATTTATTGATTTTAATATTAATTCTTGTGATAATATCTCTAAACAAATCGATGATTACATTTATTTTTTCAACAATCAAAGACCTCAAGCTGCTTTAAATTATCTTACTCCCTCTCAGTTTAAACATTTTTATTACAACAAAGAGGATTAATTCCTTAATCCCCCATAATTTTATCTTTTTTGTCTACTTTTTCTTGACTAATGCAAAATTAGTATTTAATTCCACATTTCAGAATTTTGTTATCTTTAGTCTTTAATAAAATATCTAATGTATTTACTTTACTCCTTTTATGTTAATGGTACTATAAAAATGTAGGTTTTCCTACATAATTATATTAGCTAAAACCTACATTTTTATGTTGACATTATCATCATTTATTTCTACCATTTTTATTTTCTTCTTTTATCTTTTCTATTTCTGATGTAGATAATCCAGT
>CANQXB010000072.1 GCA_947627805.1 uncultured Bacilli bacterium | reverse complement strand
CTCGTTAGCTCAGTCGGTAGAGCATTCGACTTTTAATCGAAGGGTCTGGAGTTCAAATCTCCAACGAGACACCATTTTGATTTAAAAAGCCCTTTACTTACTAAAGGACTTTTTTATTTAATAAAAAAAGAAGCTTTTATTTAAACTTTTTATTCTTTTTTTAATATTCTTTCAATATTACTTCACCCGTTTAAATCGCTTCTTCTAGTATAATTATAGTTCAAAAAAGGCTCTTTTTTATGGTTTTTTGAACTTTTTTTAAAGGTTCGACACTATTTGACAATTTTTTCCTCAGATTTGTGATATAACAGTTCCCAAGGAGGTTTATGGATGATGTTATCACAAGATATGATTTCCTTGCAAAAGGAATTTGAAAGAATTAAAAAAATGGGGCTAGTGAAATGCTTAAGAAACGGCCCTACAGGAATAGGTTATACTTTTGAAACTTTATTAAATAAGAAAGAAGATCAAGAAAGCAAACCTGATTACAAAAGCATTGAGATAAAATGTAAAAATGGTTTTGGGGAAGAACCTTTAAGTTTATTTCATTGCTCTCCTATGAAAGATGGTAAATATGCAACAAGATACGTTTTTGAAAAATACGGATACTACCCTTATAATGATTTAACTAAAGAAAAAATTTATTATAATAAGTTATTTTGCGATTTTTCCGTAGAACACGGTGGCTATGATTTTAAATTGAAAGTTGATAGAGATAAACGATATATCGTTATGCTTGCATATCAAAAGAACCAATTAATTGAGGAAGTTTGCTATTGGGATTTTGATGTTTTAGAAAAAAGATTGATTGAAAAGCTCTCTAATCTTGCCATAGTCTATGGCTACCCTTACTATCGTAACGGAGAAAAATACTATAAATATTTGAAAATGTATTTATATACATTAAAAAGTTTCGATAAGTTTTTAGAACTTATCGAAGATGATAAAATATTTATTCAAATGTATATAAAAGATGGTTTGACTAACATTGGGACACCGCGCTTAAGTGCGAGTGATGTCAGCTTTAGAATAAGGCTCGAATCCATCACCAAATTATTCGATAAAGTAAAATAAAAAAACCATTACTGGTTTTAATATTAAAATGGTCGAGAAGACAGGATTCGAACCTGCGACCTCATGGTCCCAAACCACGCGCACTACCAAGCTGTGCTACTTCTCGAAAGTGGTGCACCCAAAGGGAGTCGAACCCCTAACCTTTAGATCCGTAGTCTAACGCTCTATCCAATTGAGCTATGGGTGCGATTTCCCAACTCGCATTAACATTATATTACAAGAGACTTAAAAAATCAACCAAAATCAGTGAAAATATAATAAAAGTACATATTTTATTTAATTATTAAAACATAATTTATTAATAAACAAATAGCACTAAAAAAGCAATCCTTTTTGAATGGCATAAGGAAGAAAATGGTCTCTTATAGAAGATGATAAATTGTATTCTGTTTCTCCTAAAGAATACCAATGATATTCCATTATTTCATCATTGGGAATTAAACTAACATGAATTTTTTTAGTTGCCAAAAACATATTCATCTCAATAATAATGTCAGAATCACTGGCGGCAGCTTCCTTAAAACACATAATAGGAAGTAAATCTTCTTCGCAAAACTCAAATCCTTGACCAACTTCTTCATTAACTTCTCGTAAAGCAGCGATAATTTCTGTCTCACCTGTTTCTACTCCTCCACCTACTAAAGTCCAAGAATGAGTAGTATCACTCCGATGTGATTTTACAATTAATAATTTACCGTCTTCAATAAAGGCAATACCCACTACTCTTTTTAATTTTTCCATACTGCATTTCACCTACTACATAAAAATATTATACTAAAAATTTAATTTAAATAAAAATTTTACTTAACAAAAAAAGTAAAATTATGTTAATATTAAATTAGAACTTTTCCTTAAATATAATGAACGAAAAAAATTTTAGTCTAGATAAATATCAAAATGAAGTAATAAACTGCGATACCAATGCCCTAATTATTGCAGCTGCTGGCTCTGGTAAAACTTTCACATTAATTAAAAAAGTCCAATATTTAATCGAAAATAAAAATGTTAATCCTACTGATATAGCAATGATTTCCTTTACAAATGCTTCCGTAAATGACATTAAAAGTAGGCTTGATTATGATATTGATGTTTTCACCTTTCATAAATTATCGATTAATATACTTGAAAAAGCCAAGGTTAACTATCAACTCTTAAACAATAATTTGCTATATTATATAATTAGAGAAACAATTTTAACTTGTCCACCCCAACAGCAAAAGCAAATTTTAAATTTTTTAAAAATTAAAACAACCTTTAATAATTTTTGCTATTCTCAAGAATTTAATAGTTTCATAAAATTTATAGAAACTTTTATCAATTTATGGAAAACAAATAGTTTAAATTTTAACGATATATCGTTAAAAAGGCTATCAAAAAAAGAAAAAGAAATCCTTACTTTTATTTTCAATATATATAAAAAATATTTAGAAGAAAAAGCATCTACTAATTCTTTTGATTTTGACGATTTAATCATCATAGCTAAAAATTATGTAAAAGATGCTCAACTATCATATAAATATCTAATTATTGATGAATTTCAAGATACCTCAACAATAAGATACAATTTAATTCAAGAAATACAAAAATACACTAAGGCCAAAATAATCGTGGTTGGAGATGATTATCAGTCCATATATCGCTTTAGTGGTTGCAATTTAAATATTTTTTTAACATTTACTGAAAAAATAGAAAACGTTAAAACCATTAAACTAAAAAACGTTTATCGAAATAGTCAAGAATTAATAGATATTGCTAACAAATTTATTACTAAAAATCCCTTACAAATTAAAAAAGAATTAATTTCAGACAAAAGCGATTCTAATCCAATTATTTTTTCACCATATCATAATCCCCAAATAATGTTTAAAAAACTTTTAGACTATTTATTAAATTTTTCTTCTAATATTATGATTTTAACTAGAAATCATAAAGATATTTTCTCATATATTGATGAAGAATTTTCACTTAACGATACATCGTTAATATATAAAAATATCATATTGCCCTTTTATACAGTTCATAAATCCAAAGGTCTAGAAAGCGATTACGTTATAATTCTAAATTGCAATAACACTTTATTAGGATTTCCCAATCAAATTGAAAATAATTTTTTAATTAATAAAATTATTCCTCATAATGAAATAAAATTTGCTGAAGAAAGAAGACTATTTTATGTAGGATTAACGCGATGTCGTTTAAAAACATTTCTTTTATATGATAAGCATAATCCCTCTTCTTTTATTAAAGAATTAAAAAAAATAGTCAAATCTCGCTTAAAGAAAATTGCCTATTTTCATTAATATTATTTTTTCTCAATCCATAATGTAGCATCTTTGACACTTAAAGATATCTTATCTTCTTCTACTAATTTTGTGATAATACTTTTAATTGTTGTTCCGACAATATAATATTGTTCAACTGTTTCTCTAATATGATAATATTTAAATAACTCATTTAACATTTCATTATAAGAATGATATTTTAAAAGTAATTGTTCAATTTTCGCTTCAATATTTAAAATGTTGTCTTTATTAGCCTTTATAGTATGGGTTATATCACTTTCTATATCTCCATGCGAAGGGACATAAAACTTATAATTTGTTTGTTCTAAAAAATCTAAAGTTTTGATGAAATTAGCAACATCATAAGTATATTGAATTTGGTATTTTTCCAAAATTTTAGGACTTGTATAAGCATCTCCCACAAATAAAACATTGTCACTTGTAAGAACTCCAATTAAGCCAAATGAATGTCCTGATAAATCGACTATTTCTAACCCCTCAATAGATATATTATTTATATCTTCACAACAACTAGGTTTGGCCATTAGAAATGAATTACATAAATTATCAATAGGTTTAGCACCATACATTAAAGCAGATTCTAAAATTGGAGCATTTATAAAATAACTTTCTACTTTTGAGGCAAATATTCGACAATGATACTTGTTTTGTAAATAGGCATTACCACTTATATGGTCTGCATGACTATGGGTATTAATAATATATTTTAAATGCCAATTATTCTCTTCTATCACTTTAGATATTTCTTTACCATAATCTTTAGAACTACCACTATCAATTACACAAACTTCAAAATCATTTAAAAGATATATTCCTACATTAACTGGATTTAAAAGCACATATGTTTTTTCTCCTAATTTTTTAAGTTCCACAAACATTCTCCTCTATTTATTATCTTTTACTAAAAAATTTTTTAAACCTTCTAAACTAAAAATTATAAGGCCTCCTAAAATAAAATACAAAATGTTAAAAGTATTAAAGCTTAAATAATTTAAAGGAACATCTAAAGTTGTTGGCCCCATCACAATTGAATAAATTGAAGCAATCATCATTCCTAAAATGCAATAAACTGTAGCACTTCTTCTTTTATCTAAACATTTTCTTAATAATTTAATAAAATAAATAACCCCAAAAATTACTCCTAAGCCAAAGACAATTAAAATAGGTAAAGCTGTAAAATCTAAGCTTAATAAAGCTTTAATTTTAGTAACTATAGGAATATAAATTCCAAAAATAAGTAAAATAGTAGATCCCGAAATACCTGGCAAAATCATAGCTGAAAAAGCGAGCATCGCAGCCAAAAAGACATATAATATGGTTCCCAAATTAAAATTATCAATATTAAATGTTCCCCCAACTACTCTATTTAAGTAAGTAACTAAAATGACTAGCAAAGCTCCCAAAAGAGCAAAAATAAGATTATGATATTTTCCTTTCAAACTTTCCTTTTCTTCTTTAATTACAATTGGAATAGCAAAAACAATAAACCCAATAAACAAAGAACTCATTTCATAAATATGCTTATCAAATAAATTAGCTAAAAATAATACCGCTAAAATAAAGCCAAAAATCCAACCAATGGCTATTTTAAATAAATATACCAAAGCTTTTTTCTTATTTTCAATATTTCCTCTAAACAAATCATCTAAGGCAGTAATAAATTTATCATAAAATCCTAAAATAAAGGCTACTGTTCCCCCAGAAACACCGGGCACACTATCAGCTAATGCCATACAAAACCCATTAATAAAATTAATAATATACTCTTTAATCTTCTTCATTATAATCACCTTTCATTTTTAATTATAACATGTCTAATCACTTATAAACAATATAAATATTAGGCATAAGCA
>CANQXB010000071.1 GCA_947627805.1 uncultured Bacilli bacterium | reverse complement strand
TAGCATTTTTTTGTTATAGGACATTTTGTTTTAAAAATACTTTTTACAAATTAGGACATTTTGAATTATTATTCACAACACAAAATTATTATATTGTAATTATTTAAAAGTTATGTTAAAGTATTTAACCAAGGTGGTTTTATGGCTAAATATATTTGGACAAGTAATGATTTTAAAAGATGTCTAAGAAGTTTATATGAAGCAAAAAGTAAAGAAAAAGATTTCGAAATTTTAAAAATTATCGATTTTGATATATTAATGCTAAAAAGCTACTTAGACTTTGATTTTGATGAGCATAAACCCCAAGATGACTATTTAAAAATGTATCGCTTAGCCAAAAATTATTTAAAACAAATATCTTATACTTGGGATGATTTAAAAGAATTCTATACTTTAACTAAAGGAATTATTGTTAAACCTAATTTATATTTAAAGACTCTTAATCTTAGTAATGAAGATTTAATAACTTTAACTCATGATTTTTATCAGTCTCTTGGAGGAAATATTTATCATACTTTTATGAAAGCTTTTAAAGAAAAAGATAACCATTTAAGTTTTCAAAAAAGTTCTTCTAAACATGATTCTCGTTCCTTTATTTTACCTGTAACTTATTTAGATGAATACTTTGTTAAAATATATAAAGAAAAATGTATTGAAGATTTAATATCTATTGTTCATGAATATGGGCATGTTATAGCTATTAGTACTAATTATAAATATAATATCGATAGTTTTTGGGGAGAAATAATACCTATTTTAATGGGTTTATTAGTTTTAGATTATTACCATAAACTAACTAATGATAAAAATGTTTTTCTTTATAATATGGCTGTTCATAATCAAAAAACTGATCAAAGTTGTAGTATTAATGATTTATTAAATATTATTAAGGCGGAAAAAAGTAAATTTAAAAATGAATATGAATTTCGAAAAACAGTTAAAGATCTTAATATAAGTGATAAAGATTTAGACTTAACTATGGAAGATATTAATAGTGAGGCTTACTGTTACCTACCTGCTTATATGATAGCTATTGAACTTTATATGCAATATAAAAAAGACCCGGAAAAGACTTTATATAATCTTCAACAAATGCTTAATTTTAAACTAGTTAATTTAAAAGAAGATTATCAAAAATTAAAATTATTAGGTATTGAACCTAACTTATATTTAGAAGAATTTCAAGAAGATTTAAACCAAAAGGAGTTAACTTTAAAACATTAACTCCTTATTTATTTTTGATTATTTTACTTATAGCATTCATAATAGCAATTTTGCCATAAGAATAAGTAAGAGAACCTTGTTGATATAAAATATAAGGTTCTTTTAAAGGACCATCACAAGATATTTCAATTGAAGAACCTTGAGTAAAGGAACCAGAAGCCATAATAATATCATTATCATAACCCGGCATAGGTGATGGAATAGGAATACTATTCGCATCTATAGCACTAGCTCCTTGAATACCTTCAGCATATTTAATTAAATCTTCTTTATTACCAAACGTAATAGATAAAACAATATCGGCATGCTCTTCTTTATAACTAGGATTGACAAAATAACCTAGCTCTTCTAATAACTTAGCTGTTAATAAAGATATTTTTAAACTACTAGCTACCACATAAGGAGCATGATATAAACCCATTAAAATATCTTTATTGAATCCTAAAGTAGGTCCAACTTCTTTACCTTCCCCAGGAACAGTTAGTCTTTCGGCACATAAATTTATAAGTTCTTTTTTTCCTGCAATATAACCGCCATTAGGAGTTATACCACCTCCTAAGTTTTTAATTAAAGAACCCACCATAATATCGGCTCCAACTTCCACTGGGGTTTTATCTTCCACAAACTCACAATAACAATTATCAACCATAATTATGGTTTCAGGAGATATTTCTTTAATCAATTTACAAACTTTGGCTACTTTAGAAATAGTTAAACTTTTCCGTTCTGAATACCCTCTACTTCTTTGAATTTCAATTAATCTAACTTGATTATTTTCTAAATATTCTTTAATCTTAGCATAATCAAAATCATTATCTTTTAAATCGATTTGCTCATAATTAATCCCAAAAGATTTTAAAGAACTTTTATTTTCTTTAATCCCTATTACTTCATGTAAAGTATCATAAGGAAGTCCTGTAATACTAAGCATCGTCTCATTAGGTCTTAAAAGGCCAAATAAACAAACAGTTAAAGCATGACTCCCAGAAATAAAATCTCTTCTTACTAAAGCATCTTCACTACCCAAAACTAAAGAATAAACTTCTTCAATTTGACTTCTTCCTAAATCATTATAACCATAACCGGTCGTTCCAATAAAAGAATTTTCACTAATGCCAACTTTTTTAAAAGCCGCTAAAACTTTTAAACTATTTAATTCTTCTTCTTTATCTATCTTTTGAAATTCTTCTTGCAAAGACTTTTCAATTTCTAAAACTTTATTATAGATATTTTCCTCTATTTGATAATATTCTAAATATTTATTCATTACCATCCCTCATTTTACATATCGTTCCACTTCTAATATCATCATTAATAATTATTTCAATAATTTTTAAAGCCACACTCTCTTTACTAATTAATTTATGTTGTTCTACTCTTTCCATTTCGCTTTTTAAATATTTTGGATCCATTTTTCTAACACTTAAAGTATCAACCCAATTTGGTGCGACCGCACATATTTTTAAATTAGGAAGTCGCAAAGCTAAATTTTTAGTTAAATTATCAATACCTGCTTTGCTAGCGCCATAATCCAAAGATAAAGGATTATAAGTTTCACTACCATCTAAAGAAGACATATTAATAATAATTCCCTTATTCATATTTAAAGATGCATATTTGCAAACATTAAAAGTACCTCCTAAATTAACTTTTAAAACTTGCATAAATTCGGCATTATCTTTTTCATATAAATCATTACTAATATCAATACCTACTAAATTAACAACAACATCTATTTTAGAATATTTTTCTTTTATTTCCAAAAATAAATTTTTAACTTCTTTTTCTTTAGTAATATCACAATTAAAAAGAATAAAATCTTCTTTAGGTTTATGTTTATAATAAGTTCCAATTACCGTAGCTTGATATTTGATTAAGATATTAGCTAAAGTTTTACCAATATCATTACTAATTCCTATAATTAAAACTACAATACCTGATAGATCCATCTTTCCACCTCAAAAAGTATTATATAATTATTTATTTAAAGATGCAATCAAATCTAGAGTAAAAATAAGACTTAAAAAACTTAAGATATATTTAAGTTCATTATTAAATTTTAGAGTTAGTTTCTTTATTAAAGGATTAATTATATAAGTTATTAATAAACCGCCAAGGCCAAAGATAAAAGCACTTAAAAAACAAACAAAACCGCCGATATTAAAAAAACGATTAGTATAATCCCATAATCTAATTTTAAAAATTTTAAGTAAAAGGAACCCACTTAATCCTTCCAAAAAAGCTGATACTATAAAAGATAGAGAAAAAATCACTAAAGGAAATTTTTGATATTTAGAAAATAAGGAGATAAGTAAGGAGCCTACACCATAAATGGGAAGCCAAGGACCACAGAACAAAAGTAAAACTAAAGTAAATAAATTTATTTCATTTCACCTTGATAAGCCTCACGGCTTATCTTTCCTGCTTCATCGGATTTCACTCCTCCACAGGCCATTTTTCCGACAGTCGCTGCCGTACTTGTTTTATTTTATATTTTATTATTATTTATTATTTTTAATTTTGATATATCTCTTTATAGTAACTTATTATTCCTTCATACATTATATTTATACTCGCATTTAGATCTCTTTCTATCTCTATTCCACATTTTGAACATTTATATTCCCTTATTTTGATATCTTTCATTTTATTTTCTTTATGCCCACAGCAACTACATATTTGACTACTGGCATAATATCTATTTACTTGAATTAATTTTTTATTTAACCATTGACACTTATATTTGAGCCTTCTTATTATGTCACTCATTGTGGAATTAAGAATATTTTTTCTTAGAGATTTATTGGCTTCTTTTATCATATTAGTTATGTCTAAATCTTCGGTTACTATAATATCATTATCTTTTATTATTTTACTTACTATTTCTTCATTTGTTTTTCTTCTAGCATTTTGTAACTTCCTATATGTTTCTTGAAGTTTCATTTTATATTTATAATAATTTTTACTTCCTTTTATTTTTCTAGAAAGTCCTTTTTGTAATCCTTTTATCTTCCTTTCATATTTTTTTAAATAATTGGGATTTCCATAACTTATTCCTTCACTTGTTGTTATTAGACTCTTTATTCCCATATCTATTCCTATTACATAATTAGTATCTGTTTTAACATATGGTATATCTTCTTCGACACATACTGATACATAATATTTATTTGCTATATGTTCTATGGTAGCATTTATTATTCTTCCATTTATATATTCTATATTTCGATAACCTCTTATCTTTACTTCTTTTAATTTTGGTAAAGTTATAGTTCTTTCTTTTAAATTTATTTTGATGTTTTCATAAAGTTTACCTTTATATGTATTTTTTATATAATTTGTTCTATAACTATCTTTTATTCCTTTTTTCTTATATCTTGGGTAACTCCCTTGTTTTTTATAATATTTATTTAACCCATTTTCTAAATCAAATATGGCACATCTTAAGGAACAACTATCGACATCTTTTAAGAATGAATATTCCTCATATAATTTTGGTATTTCTTTTATCATATCAAACTTACTAAGTTTAGAATTATCTTTTTTCTTACTTAGCATTATATTATATACAAGTCTTGTACAACCAATAGTTTTATTTATTAATTCTCTTTGTTCTAAACTAGGATACATTCTAAATTTATAAGCTCGATTAACTAACACAACCATTACCTCCATACAATATAATTATACTATACGAACAAATGAATGTCAACACAAATTTCACTTTTTATATGACTTTCCTATTACACAAAAAGAATGACTAAGAAGGTCATGATTATAATAATATTCTAAGCCAAGTTCATATAAATAACCTAAAATACTGCACAAATAAAAAGTTGTTCCAATCTTAACTATATTCATATTTATCACATTTTTAGTATAAACTATAACTATTTATTTAATATACCAATAATTGTTAAAAATAAATACATAATATTTTAAAAATAAAACATAATAAAAAAGAAAGGAAAATGATATATGAAAGAAAACTATAAAAAAGCTCCCGATATTTTAACCAATAAAGATTTAGATTATTTAAAAGATATTTTTGGATGGAATCATACTGCTTATAAAAATGAAATTGAAGCTTTAAATAATATTGAAGATAAAAGTGTTCAAGATATGATTAAAGAAGCAGCAATGGTTTTTGAAGAAAATATGCATAGTGTTTTACAATTAGTAAAGGATGAGCATAATGGAAAGTAAAAAAGTATGTAATCCTAAAGTAGAAGTACCTAAAGGAATAGAATTAAATGATAAAGATTATATGACTAATCTTTTAAGTACTTTAAAAGCGATGGTTAAAGATATGACAGTAGCTTTAACTGAAGCTTCCAATAGTGTAATTTATTTAGAATATAAAGATATGTTTGAAAAATTAATAAAATTACAAAGAGCTTCTTATGAAGTAATGTTTAAATTAGGTTGGTATACTTTAGAAGAAGTACCTAGTACTAAAGTTGAAACATTACAAAA
>CANQXB010000070.1 GCA_947627805.1 uncultured Bacilli bacterium | reverse complement strand
TTCAATAAATATTTTTCTAGTTATAAAGTTATATATCATCACAATAATCGTGGCAATTATTTTTCCAATTAAATTATGAATATGTAATAATTCTACGGATAAATAAAGAATTAAAGAATTAAGAATTAAACCAATAACACTTAAAACAATAAAAATGATAAATTCTTTAATACCCTGTTTCTTATTAACATCAAATACCCAAGTAATGCTTAAGATATAATTAAAAATTACAGATAAAGAAAAGGAGATAACTGAGGCTAAAATATAATAAACAGAAAATACTTGAGTTAAAAGAGCATAGATGCCATAATCAATAAGAAAAGCTAAGCCCCCAACTATTCCAAATTTTAATATTTGTTTTACTAATTTATTTTGGAGTAATTTCTTAATCATTTTTGCTCCTTAAGTAAATTTAAATATAATTCATATAATTGTTTATGTTTCTTTTGAATAACTTCTAAAATTATCCCAGTTATCCATAAAAGAAGGCTTATTACCAAAGAGATTGAAGCAACGATTAAACTAGGGAATCTTAAAACTAAACCAGTTTTAAAATATTCAATAAAGGGAGGAACTCCTAATATTAGAGTTAATATTAAAAATAGAAATGCAATAATATTAAAGAATAAGCTAGGATGATATTCTTTAAATAAGGTGCCAATTGTTTTTAAAACTTTTAAGCCATCAGAATAAGTATTAAGTTTCGAAACACTGCCTTCAGGTCTATCTCTATAAGTTACAGGAACTTCCTTTATTTTAAAATTTTTATCAACGGCATGAATTGTCATTTCCGTTTCAATTTCAAAACCTTTAGATAAAACTGGAAAACCTTTAACAAATTCATAACTGAAAGCTCGATAACCAGTCATAATATCGGTTACATGGGATTTAAAAATTAAATTGATTAAAAATCTTACTAAATTATTTCCAAAGTTGTGAAATGGTCTTTTATTTTCTTTAGCATAAGTACTAGATAAACGGTCTCCGACAACCATATCAGCTTGACCATCTAAAACTAAATTGCACATTTCTTGAGCAAATTCTTTAGGGTAGGTATCATCACCATCAATCATTAAATAGCAATCGGCATCAATGTCTCGAAACATACTTCTAATAACATTTCCTTTGCCTTGACGATATTCATGTCTTACAATAGCGCCCGCTTTTTGAGCAATTTCCGCCGTTCCATCAGTGGAATTATTATCATAAACATAAATATCAGCATCTTTTAAAACACTTTTAAAGTCTTTAACAACTTTTTCAATAGTTTGACTTTCATTATAACAGGGGATTAAAACAGCAATTTTTTTCATTTAACTTCCTTCTTTCTTTTATCTTTATTTTTAATCACTGCGATTGTTAAAACAAATAACAATGGTATAGCCATAGTATAGCCTAAAGTATATCTAAAATACGTATTAACGGGTGAGGCTATACAAACTAAGATGAGAGATATTACGGGGGTAAACATAATTAAATAATCATATTTTTTAAATTTTAATAACAGAGCAAATAAATACATCATTATCCATGTAGCAAAGCCAATGCTTACTAAACTTCCGATAACGGGAAGGTAAGGGAAGACATTAGCATAACCACTTAAAACATTTCGCATATCTTTTAAACTGTTATAATGATAATCAAGTCCCGCTTCTTTTAATCTTTTATCATAATTATAGTAAACGTACCATTTTTTATGGTCTGGGTAAAAGTAACCATAAGTATTATTAATTGTTGCTTCCAAATAAACTCCTGGATGTTTAAAGAAATCTTTAAACCAAACTTTAAAATAATTATTTAAATCTTCTTTGGTCGCATATTTATTAAATTCATTTTTAACTGGGTCAGATATTTCTGGTTTATATCTTGCCGCTAAAGTATCATAAGTTAATACTTTATCAATAACTTTTTTTTCTTCTTCTGTTACTTCACTTGGATAAGTTTTAACATATCTAGCTGTTTGTTGGAAAGGAATTGATAAAGCCTCTCTTACACTTCCGGGGGTAACTTTTAAAGTCGGAAGCAAAATATTTGTAAAACTATAATAGAATAATACAGGTATTAAAAAGATACCTAATAATTTTAAACGATTTTTCTTATCAATTAAAAGTAAGAAGGGGAAAGACATAATGATTAAATAGATACCATTATTTCTAAATAAAGTTATAGCAATCATTAAGAAAATTAAAATTAGAGCTTCTTTTAAATGATATCTATCTAAATTTTTATATTTAATACATTCATATAATTTTAAATAATAGAAAATAACTAAAATAGCAAAGATAGTATCTTTTAAAGTAGACATACTATACAAAGGGTAGATGGGCACTAGAGCATAAATAAGTAAACTAATTATTCTAAGGCTTATAGGGGTATCTAACTTTTTCATATAATAAATGGTATAGGCAAGCAAACTAATAAGAAGAGCTGTTTGCAAAAGACTATACATAAATATTCCCACATTGACACTACCTAAAGTTTTACCTAAAAAAGTTAATCCTCCTAAAATAAGGGTATGGGTAACAGGATGATGATTAGTAATAGGAACATTCTCATCAATCATGACCACATATTCTTTATATTGTTTATCTAAATTAAAAAATTGTTTAATTTGATTAGAAGGATCAGGTGATAAAATTCCTGGATAAAAAGCAATTATATAAGGAAGATAACAAATTAAAAGAATTAAAACAGTACTTTTAAAAGGATGTTTATTAAATATATAATCAATTATTTTATTTTTTTTCTCTTTTTCTTTAAATTCATGATTAGAAATAAAATCACTAATATAATTTAAAGTAGCTTTAAAGAAAATAAAGTAACCTATGAATATAATAATGTTTAATAAAAATAAAGGAATACTTCCAAAGATAAGTTTTGCGCTTCCCACTAAATTATAACTATAACCAATAATCATAAATAAAGAAAATAAAATACTTAAAATATCAAAAGCATAATGACTTTTTTTATTTTGAAAATAATATTTTTGATAATATTTATAAAAAAATAGGCCGATAATTAGTAAAAATAAAGTGCCAACTTTAAAAGGCCCATAAATACTTAAATTACTTTCAATACTTGTACTGGTACTGGTAAAAGAGATATTTTTAATTAAATTATCTAAATTATAAATATTTAAAGTAAAAGATAAAGTTGTTAGAATTGCCATTAAGATTAAAAAAATATTTTTTAATATATTATTATTTTTTATTTTTTTCATCATAAAAAATGCCTTTCTTATAGGCATTATATCATGAATAGAAATTATTTACTAGTTATCTTTATTTTAATGAAGCAATAATTGGAGGAAGAATTTGTTTTTTTCGAGATACCATATCTTCCATAAATATTCCTTCAGTTATATCTGTATTATAAGCATCATTTAAAATATCTTTAGCTTTTTCATTAAATAATAAGTAAGAACCATTTTTAAAAATATCGGTAATAGCTAAAATCATTATATTATAACCTTTTTTACTAGCTTCTCTATTTAAATATTTAATATAACTATTTTTTTGCTTTAAAATGGCTTTGGCATTTAAAGTAGTAACTTGACTTATGGCAATAATATTTTTATCAATGTTAAATGTTTTAAAATCCATATAGATAATATCTTTTAATGATTTACTTTTAATAACATCATTGGCTTTAAACATTTCAATTGCTAAAGTATCAGGATTTAGATTAGTGATTTTAGTTAAATCATTTAGGGCTTTTTCATCAACTTTAGTTGTGGTAGGACTTTTTAAAAGTAAAGTATCAGAAATAATCCCGGCCATTAAAAGGGAAGCAATATTATTTGGAATTTTAATTTTATTTTCTTTATAAAGTTCATAGACAATAGTACAAGTGCTACCGACAATCATATTTCGAAAATTAATGGGTTCCATGGTTCCTAATGTTCCTAATTTATGATGGTCTAAAATTCCCATAATTTTAGCTTCTTCTAAACCTTCAACACTTTGACTAATTTCATTATGGTCCACTAAGAAAACTTTTTTAGGAGATGAATCTCTTAAATCAGAAAGTTTAATTAATCCTAAACAATGTTTATGTTTATCAATAATAGGGTAATAACTATGTCTCGTTTTATTAACTATTTCATTAAAATCCGTAATATATGTATCTTCATTTACACAAACTAAATCTTTAGTGTAACGATAACTTTCAATATAATTGGCAAAACTAATAGTAAGAAGAGTATCATAAGAATTTTTATTAGTATAAATAATATTTACTTTATTTTTTTCGGCCATTTGTAAATGTTCTTCTTTGATTTTTTTCCCAGCAGTAACAACAATTAATTTAACTTTTTTATTGATGGCATCTTCAATTATTGAATGACGATCGCCAATAATTAAAATGGTCTCTTTAGAAAAAATATTACTGTCATAAATAGAAGAACTGCGAATACTAATATTGGTAATTTCGCCTTCAATTTCCTCATTGAATTTTAAAATACTAGTTCCTTCAATTGTTTTTAAAATATGCGCATAACTAGTTTTTAAATATTTATTTTCGCCAAGAATTTCTTTTTTAGCAATATCTTTCATAGCAAAAGCTCCCATAAATTCGCCATTTTCATTGACAACGGGAATCGTACTCATATTGGCATCTTGCATTAAAAAGAAAGCATTATAAACAGACTCTTTTAAGTCAACTTTAAAGTTTTTATGATAATTAATATCTTTTATTTGGAGTTTAACATCATCTAAAATATTTGGAATATTAAATTTAAATTTTTTTAAAACATATCTTGTTTCTTCATTAATATCGGAAAGAATACAAGGAATAGTATTATAACCTAAGGCATTTTGTAAATAAGATAAACTAATGGCACTACAAACACTATCAGTATCAGGATTTTTATGGCCAAAAATATAAATTAAATCTTCCATAGCAACCACCTTTTAGAAAATTATAACACAATTTAAATTTAAATACACTCTAAAATAAAGAATTCATTGATGTTTCTTGAACTTTTTTTAATAACTTGAATGGGCTATGTTAGTAACAAGTTAGAGACAAATTCAAAAAAATTACACTTTGTCGGGTATTTTATTGAATTTTACCCTACATTATGCTAAAATAAAAAAGAGGTGAAAAACTATGATATATTCATATAAGGAACTTTTAGAAAAATATGGTACTAGGTATAATATCAAGAAAGCAATTGATAATAAAGAAATATATAAAATTGAAAATGGAATATATTCTAATAAAAGAATAGTTGATCCAATAATTCTTTATTCTAAAAAATACCCATCAGGTGTTATAACAATGGATTCAGCTTTTTACTTTTATGATTTGACTGATGTAATACCAAATAAAGTATATCTTGCGACACCAAGCAATTATCGCACTATTAGAAATGAAAAAATTGTTCAAATATTTACTGCTAAAAAATTATTAAATGTTGGAAAAGAAAGTATTAAAGTTAATGACTGTACTATAAATATTTATAACAAAGAAAGACTACTCGTAGAACTTATCAGGAAAAGAAAACAAATACCTTTTGATTATTATAAAGAGATTATATCTAATTATAGAGAAATAGTTGATGAACTAGATATGCAAAAAATTGAAGAATATTTGTCACTTTTTAAAAATGACCTTAACTTGTCAGAAGCGATACAAAGAGAGGTTTTTTAAATGAATTTAGAAGAATTAACTCTAGAATATATAAATACTGGTTATGATTATACTGATGCAAGTTCAAAAGTATGTCAAGATATAATACTTTTTAAAATATCTAA
>CANQXB010000069.1 GCA_947627805.1 uncultured Bacilli bacterium | reverse complement strand
TTACTGGTATATTTATCAGGCCAAGTTCTTTCCATTAAAAGAGCAATATTTTTAGCGGTTTTTCGAAATTCTTCCCAATTTAATTGCATTTTAATAGGTACTAGAATATGATAACCTTTACCACCACTTGTTTTAAGATAAGATTTTAAATTTAACTTATCTAAAATACTTTTTAAATCTTTAACACCATCTCTTAGTTTTTTAATACTTAATTTTTCATCAGGGTCTAAATCAAAAACCATAATATCAGGTTTTTCTAAAGATTTAATGGTGCTACCCCAAACGTGAAATTCATAACTATTCATTTGGACTTCCGAAATTAAACCTTCCGTATTTTTAATATAATAGTAGTCTTCCCTTTCATTTCCCCCATCTAAAATAACTTTGCCGATACCTTTATTTTTGTTTTCGAAATGCTTTTTGAAAAAGATATCACCCCTATACCCATCTGGGCATCTAATCGTGCTAATAAGACGATTGTTTAAGTAAGGAAACATTCTTTTAGCTACTTTATGATAGTACTTCACAATATCCATTTTGGTAACTTTAGGATTTTTAAAAATAACTTTATCTGGACTAGATATTTCAATATTATCGACAATATTTTCCTTTAAATTAGTCTTAGTTTTAGTGATGTTATCTTTTATTTCTTGCATAGTTCTATTTGTTTTAATACTTTTATTTAGTTTTGTAATATCTTTATATTCTAAATAATTATCTTTTTCTTTAATTAATAGCCAATCATCTGTATCATTAGAAAGTTTAATTAAAGTCCATTTACCTTTTAATCTTTGGCCATAAAGAGTAAATTTAAGCATATTTACTTTAAAATTTTTATTTATTTTGGTGATTGGTTCCCAATATCCTTCATCCCAAAGCATAACAGTTCCCCCACCATATTCACCCTTAGGAATAGTTCCTTCAAAATTACGATAACTTAAAGGATGATCCTCTACCATAATGGCGAGTCTTTTATCTTTAGAATTATATGATGGGCCTTTGGGAACTGCCCAACTTTTTAAAGTTCCATTCCATTCCAACCTAAAGTCATAATGGTCTTTTCTAGCCAAATGATGTTGGACAACGAATCTTAATTTTTTTCCTTTTTTGTTTTCTACTTTACCTTTAGGTTCTTTCGTTTTCTTAAAATTTCTTTTCGCATTATATTTATCTAAATTTGCCATAACATACCTCATTTTTATTTTGATTTAATATTAAAAAAATATACAAAGGATATTTATCTAGTACGTCAAATAACAATATTAACTTTTTAATCTATTGTTTTAAAATAATTATTAAGATATAATTTATCTGTAAAAGAGGTAGTATAAGTGATAATTGAAATAGAACGCATTGAAGATAATAAAATTATAATAAGAGTAGATGGTAAAGAAAAATATTTGGCAAGTAAAAGTTGGAATAATTTAAGATTAGATTCAGAAAATTATCTTATAACTACTGATGATAAACTTCTTTATTATACGGAAAGTCCTAAATTACATCATTATGTTTTTCTTGATGATAAACATAATCTTAAAGGAAGTATTGATAAAAAGACTATTGAATTTGAAGACCATAAGTATACTTGTTATGAAAAAGCCACGGGAATTATAGATAACGTTTGTATTTATGATAAAGATAAACAAATAGCGCAAGTAGTTATTCCCCAAAATTATGGAAAGTTTTATATTTTTATTCTACCAGAATGTGAATCTATAGAAGTTATTATTTCTCTATATTCTATTCTTTGTGATAGTTTTAGTTTATGGGATACAGTTGATGAACGTATTTCTTATCCAGTAGGATTTAAATACACTTATAGTAAAGATGATAAATATTATAATAAAGATTGGTTAATTAATAATTTTGATAAAAATAAAGTTGATAACATTTATAAAGAAATTAATATTTATAGACAAAATACTAAAACAAACTATTTAAATTATAGTAAAAAGTTATTATTAGTTATAGGATTAAGTTGGTTAGTAATATTACTTATTATTGTGATGGTCTTTATTTTAAAATGAAGATAATGTGTTATACTTATTATGGAGATGGTTAATATATGAAGAATAATGAAAAATGGAATATGAAATTATCTGAATATATTAAACAAGATGAACCGAGTCAAAAAGAAAAAGCTAAAACTTGGGAAATTGCAATTGGACTTCAAGATGTTGACGGATTAATACCTTCAAAATATTTGCTAGAAACTGCTAAAGAACATATTGAGGGAAATATTAGTATAAGTGAAGTAAAAAAAAGAATAGATGATTATTATAAAGTAGAAAAAAATTGTAAGTTAGAAAATACTAGTGAGGAAGCTGATAAAGTTTCGGCTAGAATAACTGAAATTTTAAGTGAAAATAGTTTTAATTTTAATATTTTTGAGCTAATTAATATTCATTTAAGATTATTTAATGGAATATATAAAGAGGCTGGTAAGATTAGAGATTATAATTTTACTAAAAAAGAATGGATTTTAAATGATGATACAGTAATATATTCTTCATTTGAAACTATAAAAGAAACATTAGAGTACGATTTAAATCAAGAAAAAATTTTTTCGTATAAAGATTTATCTTTAGAAGAATCATAGTAATAGTATTTTATTTTTTGTTATTAAATTATCATAGAATTATCAAATCTTGTGTATAATTTTTAATAAAATAGGAAAGCCATACAAGGAAGTGAATTTTTTGAGTTTAGGTAAAAATATTACTAAAATTCAGAAATAATTAAAAGTTTAATATAAATAAGTAGATGTAATTGATGAGTTTAGAGAACAGTAATTTACTAAATTAATAACTTTTCATACCCTACAATAGGTGATAAACTATGGATGAAAAAATAACAAAGAAGGTTGTAATTGATGTTCAGATTTCGGAACTACTAGTAATGGCCTAAAAAAGATTTGATGGTTTAGGAATTGATAGTTCTTTAACTAGAATAGGTGATGAAACGCTAGATTCAAATCTAAAGAGTTTCAAAGTTTTTATGGTAACGGAAATAATCTTATTTAGTGTCTAATCATAAATACCATATGTTGTGATATTTTATGTTGCAAATATCCCGTTGTTAAAAATACATAAAAAACGTAATATATCTTTAGGTGATGGTTATGGATTATAAAAAGTTAGATAAAAAAATAAGAAACTTAAGAGAAAAACAAGGAATGAGTCAAGAAACTTTTGCTTTAAGCATTGGAATGGATAGAACTTATTATTCTGGAGTTGAAAACAGAAAACATAATATCACTATTGGTAATTTAAAAAAGATTTGTAATGGTTTAAATATTACTTTGAGTAAATTACTAGAAGATTTATAAGGTGAAGCACATGGAAAAACCAGTATTTAAAGAGGGGACAATGTCTTATTTATTTGTAAAATTATCGCAACCAGATGAAAATAGAGTTAGCAGATGGATTTCTAAATCAGAATTTGTTGATGAGTATGCTCCCTTAATGTTTCAAAATGGTGCAAGTTGGTGTCGAGTAGAATCTACCACAATCAAAGTATTATTATGTAGAATTTGATAAATCAGTTACACCAGGAAATGGTGTTGATAGAATTCGATTAAATGGATATAAAAAAGAAGAAAATCGTAATGGAAGTCAAACAATTCGTGCCGACATTAAAAACTACTATAAAAGTAAAAGATGCGTTATATTAGGAACATCTAATCCTGAAGTTGATTACAAAAATGGATTTAAGAATAATCCAAGAGTAATGACTACTGCTACTCAAAAACTTGAAGATTTTCAACCATTAAGCAAAGCTGCTAATGATGTTAAAAGACAATTTTGTAAAGAATGTGAAGCAACTAGAAAAAGATATGATGTTAGATTGTTAGGATATCCTATATCTTGGTATGAGAACCACGATGGTTCAGATACAGGGTGCGAAGGTTGTTTTTGGTATAATCCAATTGAATTTCGTAAGCATTTAGTAGAAAAGATAGAAGAAGAAAATTAAAAATAGAAAAAAAGTTATATTATTTTGAAAGTAAAATAATATAACAATCTACATTGAACAACTCTTTAGTTTTATTTGAAAATTCATATTCAAAACTTATGTGTTTTGGTTCCATAAAATTTGTATTTACAACACAATTATATATTTCCTCTTCTGTTATATCATCATCAAGATAAACAATTAGTAATCTTGATTCAGCTCCAAATCTAGCTTCATCTTGGTATTTATATAAATATTTAGCGACTGTTTCTGGATGTTTTTTGGCTTCTTCTTTCCAATTGATTCCAAAGTCATTAATGAAATTGTTTGTAACACTTCTACTAACTTTTTGATCAAAAGGATATCCGTTTATATAAAAATCAACTCCACGACTATGTTTTAATGTAGGTGTTACATTTTCATTATTTTCAACTATTAAATATTCTATAAAATCATTTCTAGCAGTATTAATTTTTTTAATTCTTCTAAATTTAACTATCTCTTTTTTAACCTTTTCATCTTTTTCTTCTTCTGTTAATTGTTCGTTAGTATTAACATCTTGAATATGTTGATCAAAAGCAATAGGATGAAAAGGCCATTCAAATTTTCCTAATTGTAATTTGTCCCATTCAATCATCATTTCTCTAATTGCATTGGCTGACAATTTTCCTGTTTGATATTTTTTAGTCTTTTCAAACATTTTTCTAATAATTTTATTTGAGATGCTAAATTCCCAAGTATTAATAATTGCTTCATCAATAGAACTTTTAGTTTTAGGAATTTTAGTTGTTATGTTTTTTTCTTTATATAAAAGTTTTAAATATTCTAATTTTTCCTCTTTATTAGCAAATATTTTTTTAATTTCATTTATTTCAATTCGTTCCTTTAACATTTTTCTTTTTCCTTTCTTTAGTTTTTTTAAATATTAAAATGTATTCATGATTAAATACATAAAATCCTCCTAGTAATGCTCTATATCGCCAAATAGCTTTTTGATTTTGTTTTCCTTTAGTTTCACTTATATTTTTAACAATTACTGATTTTAAGATAAAGTTTTTTCTTAACATTAATTGTATAATATGAGAACTTAAGGGTATCCATTCACTATCTTTGTATATATCACCAATAACAATTCCCAAATATCTTTCATCTTCTAAATATTTAGTAGTGTTATTAATAACTTTTTCAAAACCCTTTAAAAACTCTTCAAGGGTAGAGGCATTAGCTAAATTTCCTTCACAATTATTGAATTTTATAATATCCCAATAGGGAGGATGATATATAATCATATTTACTTTGTCGATATTATATTTACTTAAATATTTTTCAAGTTTAATTTTGCTACTGTCACCATTGATAAATTCAAGTTTGGAGTTTCCCTTTTCAGAGGTTGCTCTTTCCTTTGCAACTTCCAAGATGTTTTTGTCTATATCTATTCCTATTCCATTTCTTCCGAGTTTTTGACATTCGATTAGAGTAGTTCCACTTCCTAAAAAAGCATCTAAAACCCATTCTCCCTTTTTTGTATATCTATTTATTAACTGATAAGGAATCTGGGGTATAAAATTTCCATGATAGTCGCCCTTATGAGTTCCAGAATTATCTCTTTTATTAATTATCCATAAACTATCGGTGATAATATCTTCATAATTTTTCCAATTATTCATATCGAAATCATTAATTTTTTTCTTTGACATAAAATCACCACTACAATTATAACACAAAAAAATAAAGTTCGGTATATTTGCAACATATTTTAAAGATTATGTGATATAATGGATAGGTGAAGATAGTGTGAAAAGTTTTATGGAAAACAAGGCACACTAGAAGAAAAAAGATATTAAAATGAAAATTTTAATATAAA
>CANQXB010000068.1 GCA_947627805.1 uncultured Bacilli bacterium | reverse complement strand
ATATAATTATACTATACGAACAAATGAATGTCAACGCATATTTTCACTTTTGTATGACTTTCCTATTGTATAAAAAATTAAATCAAATAATTCAGCATCCGTTAAACTATCATTGTTATAATCTGTTAATATTGCATAATTCTTTTTTATAAACTCTTTTATGAATAACATATCTTCTTCTCTAATATTTATTTTTTTATTCCCAAGTACTTTAGGATTATATTTATCAACACTCATCATTACCATATTACCATAATTTAATTTTCCATAATCATTTTGAAAAAATAAGATATTATCTCTATCTAAAGTATAACTACAATATAATAGTAAATTTACAGGTAATCCTGCTTTTCTTTTATCTATTGTTGTACATCCAAAATGTTCTTTCTTTTCATCGAAAAAGATTTGTTTAGCTTCATATTCTAAGACAACAGCATTCCAATAATCTAATAAAAGTTGTTGATTGGATTTTACATAATTTAAAACTTCTGTAATTAATTTATTATTTTTAATATCTTCAAGTATCTTAAGGTTTTCAATATCGATGGTTAAAAAATCATTTTCACCCCATATTTTAAATTTAACTTGAGGAATATACCCCTTTAACTTTTCTTTACCATTATAAACTAAATATAATACTATATCTAAATAATTAGAAGATTCAAAAGATATGGTGGCTTTAAATAATTCATTCATATAATTATATCTTTTAATCTATTTTTTGAAGTGATTTAATTAAGAAAAATAAATCCCCCACTTTAACAAAATCTTTTATTTTATCTTTAATAAAAATTAAATCTTCAGGAGGTTCTCTTAAAATAAGAGTATCTCCTTTAAATAAGTAATTATGATTAATGTTTAAATCCGCTAGTAATTTTTTAAAATCACCATCCCGATTACCTACTAAAAGACTAGAAATAGTTCCTGTTTTATCTTTTAATAAAAGAAATACCATAATTTCTTTATCAAATTCTAATTTTTTTATATCTAGTATTTTAGATTCAATAGTTATATCTTTTATTTCAGTCATTATATCATCTATATTAGTTATATAATTAGAATCTATATAATTAGCAATCTTTTTTATTTTAAATTCTTTTTTCATTATCTAATCCTTCTTTAAATACAGCTTCATATTCTTTTAATATAGTATTTCTTTTTACTCTTCTTATCGCATTTTTGGATGGAGAATATAAGACTATTACTTGATATTTTTTATCGCCTATTTTTAAATGGCCTCTTTTTTTATTTTTATCATCCCATTTATGACGACATTTTATTGTTTTTTGGATTAAACTAGCGACATACTTACTAGTATAAATTAAAGTATTAACATTTTTATAATTTTCTAAAATATTTTTAATGTCGATTTTTTCAATATTTATTAAATCTTTATCTAAAGCCGATCCGTTTGTATGTTCACAAGATTTTGTAATATCCATCATTCCAATTTTATTATCTTTTAACCATTGTTTTCTTTCTTTAATTCCTACTAATTCATTACTAAAATTGATATTATTTACTTCTCCTATATATTTCCAAAAATTATTTTCATAAGAACCATAAAAGAAATCAATATCTCCTTTCGCAGTATTTAATTCTTTATGAGGTTCACAAAATCGATAAGGCGGCATAGTGCCAATAACAATTTTAGTTGTATCTTTATCTAGATAACATAAATTATCTAATTCTGTTCCCCACTTGGGATGAATAGATATATTTTCATTTTTCATATTTAACCTCCTACTTCTTGCATTTCTTGGGCAATCATTCTTTTTTCATGATAATAAGTATCATCAAAAATAAAACCTCTAAAATAATAATAATTTCCAATTATTATATTATTAATCATTGCTCTAGCAAGTGGACTTCCATTATCACACAAAGTAACATTAATCTCTGCACTTTCATCAGTAGCATAAACGTGTCCAAATGTTACTCCATCAATTTCTTGAAATTCTAATCCCAATATTTTTACTTTAATAACATACTTATTAACTTTAGTTGGGTCTATATTATTAATTAAATCTATATTTTTAGAAGCTAAATTAGAATATTTAACTTGATAATTGTGTGTATTCTTTTTATTTTTGTTTATTAAATTTCCTCCAACTTTCGTAATATAATATTTATATTCTGTATCTTCACCATTTAATAAATTAAATAAATTAGTTTTTAAGTAGTAGCATAAATCTTGTAACTTATAAATATCTGGTAAACATATTCCACATTCCCATTTACTTACCGATTTAGCCGTAACCCCCATTAATTCTGCCAATTCTTCTTGTGTTAAATTAACCTTTCTGCGACATTTAGCCATATATTTTCCTATTTTTTCTTGATTCATATTGACCTCTTTTATTAATTTTATCATTACTTAAATAAAGATAACACCCCTTAAAAGTAGATTTTTAGATATTTATAATTTAAAAAAAGTTTGACTTAATATCAAACTTAAACAACTTAAATGGTGGAGTAGACGAGAGTTGAACTCGTGTCCAATATAATCTATGAAACAATATCTACAAGTTTAGTTAGAATTTAATTCATTATATAGACAACTCTAACGCATTTTCTATATAACTAAAGATTAAGTAATTATTCGTTATTTTACCTTAATCAAATAAAATAATATATCTTATATTTAATGAACCTTATATAACTCTATAAGCAAAGTGTATATAAGATACTCCTACGCAATCCTATGCGTATGTTGGAGCAAAACTATAATTAGTTTCGTTATTTATTTTTTGGTGCATTTTAGGTATGCCTACCACTTGCAATCATTTCTAGTTTTTATATGTCGAAACCAAACTACCCCGTACTTCCATTATACCATATTTTTGTTCGAAAGTAAATATTAGCAAATTCTAGAAGTGGATTCCGCATTTAAATCTAAATCTGCAAATTCTCCTTTTAAATATAAAGGATAAGCGGCAGCCCCAATCATCGCGGCATTATCAGTACAATAAATAAATTCTGGTAATGTAAGGTTTGCCTCATATTTATCACATACTTCTTTAATTTTTCCTCTTAAATATTTATTAGCTGATACCCCACCTGCTATGATAACATTTTTAATATCGGTTTTCTTTAAAGCAAGTTCTAATTTTCTTGTTAATTCTTCCACCGCGGTGGTTTGAAAAGAACAAGCTAAATTAGCTTTATTTATTTCATTTCCTCTTTGCTTTTCGTTATTTACTAAGTTAATAACACTACTTTTAAGTCCACTATAACTGAAATTATAACTATCATCATTAACAGCATGAGGAAGTTTATAAGTATCTTCGCCATCCCTAGCTAATTTTTCAATATTAGGTCCGCCAGGATAAGGTAGTCCAATTACTCTTGCTACTTTATCAAAAGCCTCACCAATCGCATCATCTTGGGTTTCTCCAAGCATTTCAAATTCATAATCACCAGTCATTTTAACAAGTTCGGTATGTCCTCCACTGATAATTAAGGCTAAACAAGGAAATTTTAAATTATCTCCTATTTTATTCGCATATATATGACCAATTAAATGATTAACTTTGATAAGAGGTTTATCATAAACATAAGATAAAACTTTGGCAAATTCAACCCCTACTAACAAAGAACCAAGTAAGCCTGGTGTATAAGTAACCGCAATGGCATCAACATCAGATACTTTCATCTTAGCTTTATTTAAAGTTTCCTCTAAAACCATGGTAATATTTTCCGTATGCATCCTGGAAGCAATTTCAGGAACAACTCCCCCAAAATTAGCATGAGTATCCATTTGGGTTAAAATGGTTAAAGCTACTACTTCCGTCCCATTTTTAACAATAGCAATACTGGTTTCATCACAGGAAGTTTCAATACTTAAAATGTTAACATCTTTCATTATCTTTCACCCTTTTCATAACATAGGCATCTAAACCATTATAATATTTAGGCCTTATGTTAATTATTTCAAAATTAAATTTTTGATATAATTTGATTGCTTCAACATTATTAACATTAACTTCTAAAAAAATATCTTTACTTTTATTATAATAATTATTTAAAAAGTTATTAATTAAATTTGTAGCAATGTGTTGTAAGCGCTTATCTTCTCGAACATATATTAATTCTAATTCATAAGTATCCATAGTTTCTTTCATAATTAAAAAACCATTTATTAATTTATCAATGCTTACTAAAACCAAATAATCTTTACTTTCTAAGTAATTTTTAAGGTTATATGTTACTTCAAAATTAGAAATTACTTTAATGCCTAATTTATTTAGTTCAGAAATATCTTGTAATTCGGCTTTTCTAATCATTTTTCAACAGCAATTTTCTTAACATAAAGTGGATTTACTTCATGAGGATTTAAAGTCTCTTTTGTTAAAGCAAATTCAATTATTTTTTTATAATCTAATTCAACCTCGGTAATAACAGGGTATTTTTTGGAATATTCTTCAAATTCCGAATTAGATAAATATTCATAATTACCTACTAATTTGTAGTCATTGGTGAATATTCCTATATAATAACCATTTTTATCACTAAATGCAACTATTTTATTCGTTTTATCTGTACTTAAAGCCATACATTCTAAAGAAGTTATTGTTCTAATTTCTTTTTGCCAAGAAAAAGCTAAAGTTTTCGCAGTCGTAACTCCAAGTCTTACTCCCGTAAATGAACCCGGACCATTAACCACCACAATTGAATCAGGAATGCTTTTATTTAAAACCTTTTTAATTGTCGGCATAACAATGTTACTTGTTTCTTTAACATCCTCAATTACTCTTTCTTTAACAACTTCTCCATCCTTATATAGGATTATAACCACATCATTTAGATGTGTATCAATAAATAACGTCATTTAAATCACCCTTTTTATAATACTGATTCGCATAATTCTTCATATGCTTTACCATATGGTTTAAAAACCAAAACTCGTGTATTTTCATCAACTATTTTAAAAATTATTTCCAGTCTTTCCTCTGGAAGTTCATTTTTTACTAAATCAGCCCATTCAATAATGGTAACTCCCCCTTTATTATAGTAATCTTTAATACCTATATCATCTTCTACTTCATCTAAGCGATAAACATCCATATGATATAAAGGTAACTCTCCATGAGGATACTCTTTAATTATATTAAAGGTCGGACTGGTAATGTTTTCTTCTATTCCTAAAGAAGATGCAAAACCTTTAACAAAAACGGTTTTCCCACTCCCAAGCTCTCCCTCTAAACAAATTACCATGTTAGGAAACTTTTCACTTTCTATATTTTCCGCTAAAGTTAGCGTATCATCAACACTTTTTGAGACATATCTTAAATCCATACTATCACCAATATTAATTATAAAAAAAAAACTCGTAATAAACAAGTCCTTTTAATCTATCTTAACACTTATCATTAAGAATTTAGAGCAAAAAAAAATTGGCAACTACCTATTTTCGCATTCACTATCGTCGGCGTATTAGTGCTTAACTTCTCTGTTCGGGATGGGAAGAGGTGTGTCCACTAAGCTATCATCACCAATTAAGGATTTTGTCCTTTAAAAACTTGATAATGCAATTCCATCAATAGTAATAAAATAAAGTTAAATTGTCGAATTATTAGTACTAGTCAGCTCAACGTATCACTACGCTTCCACCTCTAGCCTATCAACCTCATAGTCTATAAGGATTCTTAATTCTCGAAGAATAGGAAAATTCATCTTGGAGGAGGCTTCCCGCTTAGATGCTTTCAGCGGTTATCCCGTCCATACATAGCTACTCTGCACTGCAACTGGCGTTACAACAGATACACCAGAGGTATGTCCAATCCGGTCCTCTCGTACTAGGATCAGCTCTCCTCAATTTTCCAACGCCCACGACGGATAGGGACCGAACTGTCTCACGACGTTCTGAACCCAGCTCGCGT
>CANQXB010000067.1 GCA_947627805.1 uncultured Bacilli bacterium | reverse complement strand
AAAATATGAACTCTTTTTTCCGCTTTATCTAGTTCAAAACGCGTTCTTCTAATAATAACTTCTTCTTGATAATTAATATATTTGGAAATTATATCTTTTAATCCAAGTGTTCTTGGAACTTTATTATCAATCATTAAGAAGATGATTCCATAATTTACTTGGAATTGCGTGTGTTTATACAAGTTATTTAAAACAACTTGCGGATTAGCATCCTTCTTTAAGGTAATGGTAATTTTAATACCATCTTTTAAATCGGTATGATAATCAGCTATACCATCTATTACTTTGTTATGAACTAGTTCAGCAACTTTAGTTTTAAGTTCCGAAACATTAACACCATAAGGAACTTCATCAACAATAATGTAATGTTTACCATCTTTTTCTTCAATGTTAGCTTTACTTCTTATAGTAATGCTTCCTCTTCCAGTTTCATAAGCTTTTTTTATGCCACTATTACCTAAAATTATACCACCAGTTGGAAAATCGGGTCCTTTAATATATTGCATTAAACCATCAGTATCAATATCAGGATTATCAATATAAGCGACACATCCATCAATAACTTCGCCTAAATTATGCGGAGGAATATTGGTAGCCATACCAACGGCAATACCCATTGTACCATTAACTAAAATGTTAGGAAATCTTGATGGTAATATTTCTGGTTCTTTCTCTGATTCATCGAAGTTTGGTATGAAATTAACCGTATCTTTATTAATATCTCGAAGTAACTCTAAAGAAATTTTAGAAAGTCTTGATTCGGTGTAACGCATTGCCGCAGCACCATGACCAGCAATATTACCAAAGTTACCATGGCCATCTACTAAAGTATTTCGATAGTTAAAATCTTGGGCCATTCTAACCATAGCTTCATAAATACTTGAATCACCATGTGGGTGATATTTACCCATTACATCTCCCACAATACGGGCTGATTTTTTATGAGGCTTATCAGGAGTATAACCTGATTCATACATTGACCATAAAATCCGACGATGTACCGGTTTTAAACCATCTCTTAAATCTGGTAAAGCCCGAGAAATTATAACGCTCATGGAATATTCAATAAATGAGGATTTAATTTCATTAACAATATTATTTTCTTCTAATCTATCTCTACTATGATCCATAAAAACCTCCTAAAAATCTAGATTTTCAGCAAATGAAGCATTCTCTTCAATGAATTTTCTTCTTGGCTCAACTTCTTCACCCATAAGTAAAGAAAACGCTTCATCTGCTGCGATAGCATCTTCTACAGTTATTCTTCTTAATACACGAGTGTTAATATCCATTGTTGTAGCATTTAATTCTTCAGCATCCATTTCCCCTAAACCTTTCATTCGGAAAATATCTCGTTTTGTATTAGGATTTAAAGATGCTAAATAAGAATTAAGTTCTTCTTTATTTAAAACATATTTAATAGTTTTTCCGTGCTTAATACAGAAAAGTGGAGGCTGTGCGGCATACACATGACCGGCTTCCACAATTGGTCTAAAGAACCGATAGAATAAAGTTAATAATAGGACTCTAATGTGAGAGCCATCAACATCGGCATCGGTCATGATAATTATTTTATCATATCTTAATTTATTTAAATCAAAATTATCCCCAATTCCCGTACCAAATGCAGTTATAATAGTTCTTATTTCTTCATTAGATAAAGCTCTATCAAGTCTGGCCTTTTCAACATTTAATATTTTACCTCTTAATGGAAGAATCGCTTGGGTCATGGAATTACGACCTTTAATTGCTGAACCTCCAGCTGAATCTCCTTCGACTATAAAGATTTCACATATAGAAGGGTCTTTTTCTTTACAATCTTCTAGTTTTCCTCCAAAATTACTAACAACATCTAAGTCACCTTTTCTTCTAGATAGTTCTCTAGCATTTTTAGCGGCTACCCTCGCTCTTGCTGCAGTCATTGTTTTTTCAATAATAATCTTCGCTTCATTTGGATTTTCCATTAGGAATCTTTCAAAACCTTTAGAAAATACACTATCAGCTAGTTTTCTAACTTCCGAATTTCCTAGTCTTCCTTTAGTTTGACCTTCAAATTGGGGATTAGGATGCTTACAAGAAATAATCATTGTAAGTCCTTCTTTAACATCATCACCTGTTAGTGATTCATCTTTTTCTTTTAACATGCCACTTTTACGAGCATAATTGTTAATAACTCTTGTTAAGGCTCTTCTTACACCTTCTTCATGAGTACCACCATCATGAGTATTAATATTATTAACGAAGGAATATATGCTATCACTATAACCAGAATTATATTGCATGGCTACTTCAAACATTACTCCATCTTCTTCACCTTCTAAGTGAACAATTTCTTCATGAATTGGGGTTTTACTCTTATTTAAATAACGAACATATTCACTTATACCACCTTCATAATGGAAAGTTTCCCCTGTGGTATCTTCATCATCTCTATCATCTCTAATTGTTAAAGATAATCCTTTATTTAGAAAAGCTAGTTCTCTAATTCTTACTTTTAATGTTTCATAATCGTAAATATCGGTATCAAAAATATCAGGGTCTGGTTTAAATGATACTGTTGTACCTGTTCTATTTTCTTCACATTCACCAATGACGGTTAATTTTTGAACTGTTTTTCCCCCATCAGCAAATTTTGCTTCATGAATTTTACCATCACGATAAACTGTAACATTTACCCATTTAGATAAGGCATTTACAACTGATGCTCCAACTCCATGAAGACCACCGCTTACTTTATAACCACCTTCTCCAAATTTTCCACCGGCATGCAAAACAGTATAAACTGTTTCTACTGTTGATATTCCTGTCTTGGGATGAATACCTGTCGGAATACCTCTTCCGTTATCTCTAACAGTTATGGAATTACCTTTATTGATAATTACTTCAATATGATTACAAAAACCTGCTAAAGCTTCATCAATTGAGTTATCAACAATTTCCCAAACTAAATGATGAAGTCCTTTAACATCAGTTGTTCCAATATACATTCCTGGTCTTTTTCTTACAGCCTCTAAACCTTCTAAGACTTGAATATCACTTTCATTATAATGTAAATTATTTTCTTCCATTTTAAACCTCCTTGATTTCTTCATTTTTAATATTAAATATTCGTGCATTATTGACTATTTTTTTAGATATTTTATTTAAATCTGTTGACGTTATAAATGTTTGAATATTATTATCTAAAATATTAACAATATTTTTAATTTTTTCATTATCAATTGCACTAAATAAATCATCTAAAATTAATATTGGTGAAGTATTCTTTTCTTTCTTTATTACTTCTATTTCAGCTAATTTAAAGGAAAATATCGCATTTTTTTGTTGGCCATTACTCCCCCATTCGGCAATATTTTTATTATCTAAATAAAAAATTAAATCATCATGGTGGATTCCATATAAACTTTTACCAACTATAACTTCTCGATTATAATTTTTATTATATCTATCAATAATCTCTTCAGGGCTTTTATCATAATCAGAAACATATTTAACTTTTAATTCTCCTAAACCAAAGATTTTTTGATAATAATAAGCAATATATTCATTAATACTATTTATAAAATCCTGGCGCATTTCATAGATTTTTAAACCTAAACTAACTAACTTATTAGTTAAAATATCTAAATAATCTCGACTCTTATTAGCATTAATATAAGATTCTCTTAAATAAAAATTTCTCTGTTTTAGAACTTTATTATAATTATTCAAATAAATAATATAATCTTTTTTTAATTTACTTATTTCAATATTTAATAATTTTCGGCGATTACTTGGAGAATCTGAAAAAATATTTTGCTCTTCTGGCTCTAGTAAAACAATATTAATATTTGATATGTAATCACTTATTTTAGATATTGTTTTGTTATCAATTTTTACTTTTTTACCAGCTTTACTAATAATTACTTCATAATTATTTTGAGTATAGTTCTCTACTTCACCTTCTATTTTGGTACTTTCACACCCATTCTTTATTAATAAACGGTCATTATTAGTTCTAAATGATTTAGTTATAGATAAAGCATATATAGCCTCAACTAAATTAGTTTTACCAACACCATTTTTGCCATAGATGATATTCAAATGATTACTAAAATCTAATTTAATCTTTTCGTAATTTCGAAAATTATGAAGTTTTAAAAAGTTAATTTTCATAATTAGCCCTTCTTTTGACTTTATTTTAATAAAATGGTATGTTAAGTACACCTATACCTACTTATAATTATAACACAAAATAACGATATTTTAAACAAAATTTATCATTTTGTACATTTTGATAACGAAATCCGAAATGATATAAAATTTTGATTTGGATATCCGAAATAAATAATAAACCCATATATATCCTTATGTTAAAATAATTTTGGATTAGAAAATTACAAAGGAGGTATATATATGGGTCGTAATTATTCTAACAAAAATTTATCTGTTTTGGAAATAGGAAATATTGAATTTTATTTAAATGAGGGAAAAGGATGCTCTGAAATTGGCAGAATTTTGCAAAAAGATGAAAGTACAATTAGAAAAGAAATAAAAAAGTATTCTTCTTATTTTGGTAGTCATAGAAAGTGTTCTAATTGTTTGAATAAAGATAATTGTCATCAAAAATATCTGTGTGAAAAGATTACTGATAAAGTAAAATGTTCTCAATGTAAATATTGTTCGGAGGCAGTTAAAGTTTGTCCTAATTATAAAGTAATTATTGATTGTGAATTATTAAAGAAAAATCATCATGTTTGTAATGGTTGTGAGCTATATTTTAAATGTAAAAATGTAAAAATAAAATATCATGCAGAAACTGCCATTAAGATGCATAATGCTGTTCAAAGAGTTTCTCGAATTGGAACTAAAGTAGATTCTTTTCCTCAAGAATTTAAAGATTATCTTTCTAAACTTATTAAAAATGGTATTTCTCCTGAAGTTATTATGAATACACTTCCAGAAAAATATCTAATGTTTAAGTCTGCACCTTCCACTTTTTATGAATGGATAGATAAAGGTTTATTAGATTGTTGTAATTTAGATTTAAGAAATAAAGTATCCAGAGTTAGATATGGAACAAATACAGAAAGAAGAAATACAGTTAAAGGTCATCAATTAAATGGAAGAAGTATTGAAGATTTATCTGAAGAAGAAAGAATTAATAGACCTCTTGGGTTTGTTGAATTAGATACTGTGGAAGGTATAAAAGGTGGTGAATTATTATTTACTATTATGTTCCCTTGTTTTTCCTTAATGCTTGGTTTTAAAATTAAACAAAAAACCCAAGAAGAAATTGGTAAAATACTAGATATGTTAGAAGAAAGACTTGATTGTTATTTTTATATTCTTTTTAGAAAAGCTATTCCTGATAATGGTTGTGAATTTCTTAATTTTAATCTACTTGAAAAGTCTATTCATAAAGATTTAAATAAAAGGATGGAAGTTCATTATACTCATTCTTATGCTTCATATGAAAAACCTCACATTGAAAACAATCACATCCTTTTAAGATGGCTAATTCAAAAAGGATATGATATTACTCTTTTATCAAGTGATGATATATTAGATATTATTAATCGTTTGAATAATTATCCTAGACCTAAAAAGGAGTTTAAAACTCCTTTACAACTTTTAGAAGATGAATTAGGCAATTACACTTTAGACTTATTGAATTTACATCACATTCCCATTGATCAATTGAATATGAAAGATATGATAATAAAAAATCAAGAGCGAACTTAGTGAGTTCATTTTAACTCTTGATTTTTTATTTCATATTTTTACAATTATTTTTCCAATAAAGTTTACCTTTATTGCTTATTGACTATTTAAATTCGGATTTCCATTTCGGATTTCCTCTCCAAAATTCACCAAAATTTATCATTTTTTCGGGAATTTAAAGTGTTATTTAATTTCAAACATAACAAAATTAATTTTTCAAAACTCTTTTTGGATAAATCA
>CANQXB010000066.1 GCA_947627805.1 uncultured Bacilli bacterium | reverse complement strand
CATAATTTGACATATTATTAAATATATGGTATAATTATTTTGTTCATTCAGGGGGATTTGATATGAATAAAAATAGTGAAAATACAGGTTATGTCCTCCCCAAGTGGTGGGGTTGGATGAAGTATTTAATTATTAAATATAATTTAAAATATTTGGTATTACCATTAATGTATGTTATTATTGCTTTAATGGTTGTCCCAAATGAAATAAGCATTATAAATGAAAACAATTATGTTTCTTTAGATACATTTAAAACAATTGCTTTAACAAATATTGATAAAAAAGATATTATTTTAGAAAAATATAATTTAACTAATAATGAATTTAATGTTATTGTCGGAGTTGTGTTAGCCGAAGCTGATGATACTTATGAAGATGCCTATGCGGTAATTAATACAATTTATAACCGTACTCATAGTAAAAACTGGATTGGCTTTGCTTCTAAAAGATTTGGTAAAGATAAAGGAAAAAGTTTATATTATCAAGTTATTTTACCTAATCAGTTTACCGTTTATGCTAGTGGTTCTTATAAAAGAAAAATGCATAATACCGATAGTTTAGGTTATCAAGCAATTATTGATTTCCTTTATACCGAAAAGGTTATGCATAATTATCTATCTTTTAGAGCCGATTATATTAAAGTAGCGAATAGCGAGTCTTACAGTCCTAAAGGAAATAATTATTTTGGCGAAATAAAAGAAGAAAACAGGATTTAATTCCTGTTTTTTGTTTATAATCTATTAGCATTACTAAAATTTAATTTAGCAATTTTTTTTAAAATATCATGACCATATTTTTCTTTTATTTCTTTGGCTATCTTATCGACATTTTCCCCGGCTCCTTTAGGTAGAGGAGTGTGAACTAGCTCCGATAATTCATCCATTTTTTTAAGAAAAGTATATCTACTTATAATGGAAGCACACGCGACACTTAAAACTTTATCTTCAGCTTTAGTCATAAAAGTAATATGTTCCACTAAAGGAGTAATATCTTTTAAATATTCATAATATTTTTCTTTACTACAAAATTCATCGACAACTATTTTGGCATAACTATAATTTTTTTCTTTTATTTTGGCTAAAGCCATATTATGTAAAACGGCTTTTAATTTATTCATGTTATTAGTTTTACTATATTTTTGATTATAAGTTTCATTATCTAAAATAGTTGTATAATAAGGTATTTTTTGCATAATTTGGGGAGCAATTTCAATTATTTTACTATCATCTATTTTTTTGGAATCTCTTACTCCTAAATCTTCTAAAAATTTAAAGTTATCTTTAGATACAAAAGTGGCAGTAACAACAATGGGGCCAAAGAAATCGCCCGTGCCAACTTCATCAGAACCAATTGTTGCCATATCTAATTTGGTATCATTATTTTTAATTACTTTTTTTTCGGTTCCATCAATATTTATTTCTCGGTTATTAAATTTCCGTTCTAAATCTAACCATAAATTGGCTTCAATGTCCGCGGAAATTCCTTGAAACATAATTTTACCACTTTCATATAATGTAATGGTTGTATCAGCATCTTGGGCTTGAAATACCGCATAAGGAGGAGTTTTTTCTTTTCGAAAACTTTCATAATAACTAATAACTTTTCCTCTTAAATTTTCCGATAACTTAAATACAATAGTCATTTTACACCTCAAAAACATTTTACCATAAATGCCTTTATTTTTCATTATAAATATAATATAATTTATAATAGGAGATGATTAGTATGGGTATTGTAATAGATATAATTGTATTAGCATTTTTAATTCTAGGGACATATGCTGGATGGAAAAGAGGCCTTATTAAATCCTTAGTTAATGTTATTGGTTTAGTAGCTATTGTTATTATTAGTTATGCTTTAAAAGGTTATATCGTTAATATTTTAATTGATAATTTACCATTTTTTAGTTTACCAGGCTTAGAAGGATTAACTTCTATTAATGTTTTACTTTATAATTTAATTTCTTTTATTGTTATTTTTATAGTCTTATATTGTCTTTTAAATATTATCATTGCTATTACCGGTTTTATTGATACTTTATTAAAATTTACAGTTATTTGGATTATTCCTTCTAAAATAGGGGGAGCCATCATTGGTTTAGTAGAATCTTGGGTATTTGTTTATTTAGCTTTATTTATGATATCTTTCTTTAGTGTAACTTCAGGTTTTGTTTTAGAAAGTCGGGTTAGTAGTTTTGTTTTAAATCATACTCCCGTTGTCGGTAAACTTTTAGGAGGAGCTAAAGATACCATTTTAGATGTTTCCAAAGCTTTAAAAGATTATGACCCTAAAAATGATGAAGATGTGCGCAATATGAATTTAAATATTATGGAAATTGAAGTTAAGTATGGTTTATTAACAGCCGAAAAAGCCCAAGAATTAATGGACACTGGCAAAGTAGAGATTGATAATGTCTATATTGTGCCAATAGTAAAGGGGTAAAATAATGGTTAAATATTTAGAAAAAGAAGAAGATTTTGATAATTTAGTCGAAAGAGGCTCTGTTTTAGTAGATTTCTTTGCGGAATGGTGTGGTCCTTGTAAAATGCTTTCTAGTATTTTAGAAGAAATCGATTATATGGAAGTTTTAAAAGTTGATACTGATAAATTTCCCCATTTAGCTCAAAAGTTTGGAGTCATGAGTATTCCTACGTTATGTTTTTATAAAGATGGCTTGATGATGCAAAAAGAAATAGGGTATCGTACTCCGGAAGAAATCAAAGAAGTATATAAGAAAATGTTTGAGGAAGTTTAAAAAACTTCTTTTTTTGTCGAAAATTGATAAGTTTTGATAACATTTGTCGAAAGTGTTGCAATAAGGAAAAATATCACTAAAATATAGTCCTCGAGATGAGAAAGTCTCGCCTTACTTTCGGGGGTTTTGGAAACAAAATCTTATTGAAAGGTAGGTGGTTTTTATGAAGTTAGTAATACTCGTATTATTTAAATTCATATCTTTGATAATAGACAGCATGTTTAAACACAATAAAAAAGATGCTACCTCAGTTCGAATTGATATTCGAATAAAGTAGCAAATTCCACATAAAGGCGATGATAACTCATCTCCATTAATTAGATTATACCAAAAGATAAGATATTATTCAAGTTATCTCACCCTTTTTTAATTGTTTCTTTAGCGGTATTTAAATAAGTTCTGGTAAGAAGTCCCGCTCCTAATTTAGTGCCGCCAAAATAACGAACAACACAAATTAGAACATTATCTAAATTATTTTGAAGTATTAAATTATAAATAGGAAGACCGGCCGTATTAGTTGGTTCTTTATCATCTGTTTTTTTAGCTATGGGTCCAATTTTATAAGCATAAGGTATATGTTTGGCTTTTTTATGTTCTTGTTTTAAATTATCTAAAATATTAAGAACTTCTTCTTTAGAAGTAACTTCATAATAATAACCAATAAATTTTGATTTTTTAATTTCTAAAGTATAAGTATTAATTAATTTCATTTCCATCACTAATTTTATTCTATCATATAATGGCTTAGTTGTGTTATACTAAATATATTAGAAGCAAGGGATTATTATGTTAGAAGATAAATTAAAATTAATTCCGCATTTACCTGGTAGTTATCAAATGAAAAATAAAGATGGGATTATTATTTATGTCGGTAAAGCGAAAGATTTATATAAAAGAGTAAATAGTTATTTTAAAGGAACTGTAACAGGTAAAACTAGGAAAATGGTTTCGGAAATTGCGGATTTTACCTATATTGTAACAAATAGTGAAACAGAAGCCTTTATTGCGGAAATTAACCTTATTAAAGAATATAATCCCAAATATAATATTTTACTTAAAGATGATAAAAGTTACCCTTATATTGAATATATTAGTAAACCTTACCCGAAAGTTAAAGTATCAAGATATTTAAATATTAAAAGAAGAGATAAAAAATTAATTTTTGGACCATACCCAAATGCTTATGCGGCAAGAAGAATAGTGAGACTCATAAATCGCTTATACCCTTTAAAAAAATGTGAAGGAATGCCTAAACAAGTATGTTTATACTATCATATTGGGGAATGTCTTGGTTATTGTACGAAAGAAGTTGATCAAGATAAATTAAAGACAATGGAAAATGATATTTTATCTTTTTTAAGAGGTAATGATAAAATATTAACCGATAAAATAAAAGAAAAGATGAATAGTTATGCGGAGAGTTTAAACTATGAAATGGCTAAAGAATTAAAAGAAGAACTTAATTATATTAATATTGTTTTAACTAGACAAAAAGTGGAATTACATGATTTTATTAACAGAGATATTATTGGTTATTATTTAGATAAAGGCCATATTGCCGTTAATATTTTATTTATTCGAAATAATAAATTAATTGGGAGTCATAATGAGTTATTAACTATTAAATTAGATGAAATTGAAGAATTAAATTTTTATATTTTAAACTTTTATGAAAGACATGAAGTACCTAAAGAAATAATTGTTAGTGAAGATATAAATATAGAGGTTTTAAGGGATTTAATTAAAACTAACTTTATAATACCCGAAAAAGGCACGAAAAGAAAACTTCTTAATATGGCCAGAACGAATGCCAAAGTTTATTTAGAAAGTGAAATAACGATGGTCTTAAGAGAAGAAGAACGCAGTGAAGGCGCTAATGAAGAATTAAGAGTACTTTTAAATTTACCTTATTTAAGAAGAATTGATACTTTTGATAACTCGAATCTTTTTGGTTCATTTTCCGTAAGTGGGATGGTTGTTTTTAAAGATGGTAAACCATCTAAAAAAGATTATCGCAAATATAAAATTAGTGTAGAGAAAAATGATGATTATCATACGATGAAAGAAGTTATTTATCGCCGGTATTATAAAATGCTTTTAGAGAAAACAGAAGAACCGGATTTAATTATAGTAGATGGGGGTATCAATCAAATAAATGCTACGAAAGAGACATTAAATGATTTAAATTTACATATTAAAGTAGTGGGACTTAAGAAAAATGATAAACACCGGACTAATGAACTTATTGATGGTGATGATTACAATATAGTCGAACTTGATAAAGATAGTAATGTTTTTCGTTATTTAACAAGAATTCAAGATGAAGTCCATCGTTTTACCATTAATTATCATAAGACTTTAAGAAGTAAAGGAAGTATTAGTAGTATTTTAGATGAAATACCCGGTATTGGTAATGTTCGAAAAAAAGAATTAATTAAGAAGTATGGTAATCTAAATAATATTAAAAATGCTTTAGAAGAAGAATTAAAGGAAATAATTCCCGAAAATGTTGTTAAAGAATTAAAAGAGTTTTTAAAAGCTCGTGATGAGGCCAAAAAAGAGGAGAAATAAAAATGAGCGAAGAAACTAATAAAAAAATAAAAGAAATTTTAAAAAAATATGATATTCCGGGAGAATGCCTTAATATTATCGAAAATCATACTGGCAATATTAATAGTACTTATGTGGTAACAATGCAAACAGAAGAAGGGGAAAAAAGATATATTATTCAAAAAATTAATACTAATGTATTTTCACGGCCTAGTCTTTTAATGCGTAATATTGAAAATGTTACTAAACATTTAGAAAGAGAATTAAAATTAATGAAAGATACTTCTCATAAAGCCTTACATTTAAGAAAAACTAAAGATAATAAAACTTATTGTTATATTTTAGATGATGGTGATCGTGATTATTATCGAATCTTTGATTATATTGAAAATGCTAAAACTTATAATGTCGCAGAAAATTTAGATATTGCTTTTAAAATTGGTCAAGCTTTTGGTAACTTTCAAAAAATGTTAAGAAATTTTCCTATGAGTGAACTTGAAGAAACTATTCCCGATTTTCATGCTACAGATAAAAGATATGCACAATTAGAAAAAGATATTATTATTGATTCTGAAAATAGAGCCACAGAAATAGCTCCCGAGTTTATGACAATATTTCGCAATAAAAATAGTTATTCGCATATAACTAATGCTTTAAGTAATGGAGTTATTCCTTTAAGAGTAACACATAATGATACAAAAGTTAATAATGTAATGGTT
>CANQXB010000065.1 GCA_947627805.1 uncultured Bacilli bacterium | reverse complement strand
ATTAATCAAATTATACTTAAATAATTTATCAATAAGAAAACTTAGAATGAAATAAAAAGTAAAACTTTGGAAATATTATCTTGTGCTAATAAGAATAATAAAATGAATTTATAGATAGCTATTGGACAAATTTATTTAACATTTCCAATTTGGCGGGCAGTGCGCGCCAAATTAACATAGTCGTTATACCATTATATTCTATCAATTAAAAATGAAATAAAAAATAAAGTCTTTAAAAAATTATCTTATTTTAATTATTAAACTTATCTTTCATTTCTTGTAAAAAGTTAGGATTGTTAAAATAATCAATACCCATATGACTTCTTACTTCTTCTAAAGTTTTATTTGCTTCTAAGTTAGCTTTTTTAGTACCTTCTTCTAATACCTTATAAACATACTCTATATTTTGTTCAAGTTCTTGTTTTTTTTCTCTAATTGGGGTTATAACTTCTATTAAAATGTTGGTTAAGAACTTCTTAATTGTTACGTCTCCTAAACCACCTTTTTGGTAGTGTTGTTTTAATTCTTCTAAATTATGATAGGCTGGTAAATATTTATTAAAATGTTCATCTTTGCAGAAAACATCTAAATAAATAAAGACCGCATTATCTTCTACTCTTCCAGGGTCGTCTACTTTTATATGATTAGGGTCTGTATACATAGACATAACTTTTTTACTTATAACTTCATTAGAATCATCTAAATAGATACAATTATCTAAAGATTTACTCATTTTAGACTTACCATCTAAACCGGGAAGTCTTTTTGCATACTCTTCTTCTGGAAGAACTGCTTTAGGGTCTACTAAAACTTCTCCATAAATGTGATTAAAAGAATGCACTATTTCTTTAGTTTGTTCAAGCATTGGCAGTTGGTCTTCCCCAACAGGAATAATATTTGACTTAAAAGCGGTGATATCGGCCGCTTGACTTACAGGGTAATTTAAAAATCCAGAAGGAATTGTTTCTTCAAATCCTCTTAATTTCATTTCCGATTTAACTGTAGGGTTACGATAAAGTCTAGCAACTGTTACTAAATTCATATAATAAAAGGTAAGTTCGGTTAAAGCAGGAACTCCGGATTGAATAAAAATAGTAACTTTACGAGGGTCAATTCCACAGGCAAGATAAAACATAGCAACTTCCATAACATTGTCTCTAACCTTTTGGGGATGTTCAAAATTATCAGTTAAAGCTTGGGCATCCGCAATCATTAAATACATAGTATCATAGTTACCTTCATTTTGAAGTCTTACTCGATTTATTAAAGAACCAACATAATGGCCTAAATGAAGCTTTCCAGTTGGTCTATCGCCAGTTAAAATAATATTTTTCATGCTATCACCTTCACGTTTATTAGATTATAACATATTTTTTATTACTTATCTATTTTTGTGTTATAATTTAGTAAATACTTATTTAATATAATTAGATTAGGAAGTGAAAATATGATTAAATATGAAACAAATTCAAAATTAGTTAAAGAAGGGCAAATTTTCGTGGCTATTAAAGGGCATACCGTTGATGGTCATGATTATATTGATGAAGCTATAAAAAATGGTGCCATTAAAGTTATTGGCGAAAAAGATTTAGTTTTAAGTGTCCCTTATGAAAAAGTACCCGATAGTGAAGCTTATTTAAAAGAGGCTTTAGTTAAAGAATATAGCAAGGAAGTAAACAAACTTAAAATTGTGGGAGTTACCGGGACTAATGGTAAAACTACTAGTTGTTATCTTACTTATGAAATTCTTAAAACTTTAGGCAAAAAAGTAGCTTATTTAGGAACAATTGGCTATTATGTAAATGACGAAGTAACAGAAGTAAATAATACAACTCCTGATATTTTATCTTTATATAAAATTCTTCTCGATGCCGTAAGTAAAAATATAGAATATTTTGTTATGGAAGTGTCTAGTCACTCTTTATCTTTTGAAAGAATAAAAGGTCTTAAACTTTCCATTGGAGCTTTTACTAATCTTACAGAAGATCATTTAGACTATCATAAAACTATGGAAGCTTATTTAAAAGAAAAAGTTAAAATAACTACTTATTTAAATGAAAAAGGAATAATGATATTGAACAGCGATGATGAAGCTTCCGAGAAATTTAAAGTATTTAAAAATTATGTAACATATGGTTATAATGGAGATTATAAAATTGAAAAGGCTACAATTTACCCTAATCATACTGAGCTAGAATTTTCTTGGAAAGATAAAAATTATAATGTAACTACTAATTTAACAAGTAAATTTAATGTTTATAATTATTTAGTAGCTTTAGCAATTGTCCATAATTTAGGTTTTACAATTGAAGAAGTTATTAAAGTGACTAAAAATATTTATCCTCCTAAAGGAAGATGTGAAACGTATAAAGTTAGCAAAGGTTATGCTGTTATTGATTATGCTCATACTCCTGATGCGGTGGAAAAAGTAATTTTAGCTTATAATGAACTGAAAAAAGGAAAAATAATTACTATTCTTGGCTGTGGAGGCGATAGAGACCCACTTAAAAGACCAATAATGGGTAATATTGCTACGCAAAATAGTGATTATGTCATCTTTACTAACGATAATCCGCGAACTGAAGACCCTGAAAAAATAATGAATGATATTATTAAAGACAATAAAAGTTCAAATTATGAAGTTATTTATGATAGAGAAACCGCGATTAAAAAAGGTATTAAAATGTTAGAAGAAGAAGATATTCTTTTAATCCTTGGTAAAGGACATGAAAACTATCAAATAATTGGTCATACAAAATATCATTTAGATGATGCCGAAATTGTTAAAAAAATGATGGATTAAATAAAAAAACATTTAGTTTAGGAGACTAGATGTTTTTTATTGATTTTTTATAATTAAATTTTTAACAATATCTTCTAAATATTTTACTTTGTCTTCTTCTTTAACTTGATCTAAAAAAATAGATTTACCAAAAATAATTTGGGGATGACTTCTAAATTTAAACTTACCAACAATAGCAAAAGGAACAATGGGTGTTTTATATTCTTCCCCAAAGGCAATAACTCCCGGTTTAAAAGGTAAAATTAGACTCTCTTTATGAAAAGTACCTTCTGGAAATATAGCTACAATCTTATCATGATTAAGGAGTTCTCCTACTTCTTCTTTAACATGATGTTTTTTATTTTGTCTATCGACTCTTATTAAATGCATACCTTTAAAGATAAAACCAAAAGGGCCATCGAATAACTCTTTTTTGCCTAAAATATGAATAGGTCTTTTTGTAGATTTAAATAAAAGGTAGGAATCAAATATACTTGTATGGTTACCCGCTAAAAGACATTTACCTTTCTTAATATTTTCTTGGCCAATAACTTTACCACCAAAGTAAAGATTACCCAAAAAGACAATCAATTTAGAAATAATATTATAAAATAGATAATTTTCATTTTTCTTCGACTTTGGCACTTACATCACCATCCAAAAGATTAGGATTATTTAAAATATATTGCATTAGTTTAATAGACTTTATAAAATAAAAACCATCAGCTATTCTTTCATCCATCGAAATACCCAATTCACAATAGTATTTTTGGCCTTCTTGTTTGATTTCACCAATCGTTATAATTCCGGAACAAGTACCAAAATCCGTAACATTATGATAAATACCATCGGTTTTAAATGTTCCTAAATTGGAGACAATCATACTGCTGTAATATAAATTATCTTTAATGAGAAAAGTTGGTAAAATTCCCCATTTATCTAATAATTTAAATATAGAAACAATAGGCACTCTTAAAATATTAGGAAGCTTACCTAAAATTTGAATGGCTTTATTAGCTCCCATACCTCGATCATTACTATTGCGAATAGCATTAACTTTATCACTAACTTTCTTACTAATAGTAGTTAAATTATCATTTTCTAAAATAGGAATTAAAACCATTATTTCTTTCGAATTATCTAGAAAATCCGTTTTCATTACAAAAGATAAAACAATGTCCTTATGCTCATAAACATGGCGATTAGAAACAAACCGATTTAAAAGAGGGCGATTATACATAACTTTCGCAAAAAGAGTTAAAAAAGCATGAAAATAAGTTAGGTCTGCATTAGTTTTAGCATTCATATAATTTACTAAAGAAGTAACATCCATTTTTTGAGAAATGTATAACTCTCCTAAACTTCTTCGCGGTTTTAAGTCTATTAATATTTGACTCATACCTCCAATGTCACGACATCTTTTGGCATCTTTACGGTCACCAAATTTTCTTTTTTCCATAAAAATTCTCCTTTATTTAATACTTTTTTATTGAATTATTTTAATATTATGTTATAATTATTTACATGTGCAGGTGTAGTTTAATGGTAGAACTATAGCCTTCCAAGCTATTAACGTGGGTTCGATTCCCATCACCTGCTCCATTATTTAGTTATTTACAATCGTAATGATTGTTTTTTTTATGACTTAAATCCCCATTAATGCTCGGAATGGCCAATATTTTTCTTTATCATAATAATTATCTATTACTCTCCAATTTAATCTTATAACATTTTTTATATTATTGCAAATTTTATTTTAAGAAGTTTTCAAAAAAACAGAAAGTATAAAACTTGAAGATTATCTCAAAATAAAAAAGAGGTAAGAATATGGCAAATTTAGATAAATATAACAAAAAAAGGAATTTTCAAAAAACTCCAGAACCAATAGGAAAAGTTCCAAAGAAAAAAAGGAAAAAATTAAGGTTTGTAGTGCAACATCATGCATCCCGAAAAGACCATTATGATTTTAGGCTAGAATGGGATGGCACTTTAAAAAGTTGGGCTGTACCTAAAGGACCATCATATAATCCTAAAGATAAAAGACTTGCCATTATGGTAGAGGACCATCCTTTAAGTTATCGTAATTTTGAAGGCACTATTCCTAAAGGAGAATATGGGGGAGGAGTGGTTATGCTTTGGGATGAAGGCTACTGGGAACCCCTTACCAAAATAGACAAAGACTTTAATATTAAAATGCTCAAATTTAATCTTAATGGCCAAAGATTAAAAGGTAAATGGACTTTAATCAAACTTCCTAATGATGAAGAGTCTTGGCTTTTAATTAAAGAAAAGGATAATTATTTAGAATATAAAGACATTACAAAGTTAAATAAAAGTATTAAAACTAATCGGACTATGCAAGAAATAGAAAATAATATTACCAAAACTAAAACTAATTTAAAGAAAAATATTGTGGATAACATTGAAATTTCTAGTCCTAATAAAGTTATTTTTAAAAATCCTAAAGTTACCAAAATGGATATTGTTAAGTACTATCATAAAGTTGCTAAAAGAATGTTACCTTTTCTAGAAGGAAGGATTATTAGTACTATTAGATGTCCAGATGGCTACCAAGGTGATATCTTTTTTAAAAAACATTTAGAAAATAAAAATAAAGGAATTGGAAAAATTATTTTAGATGGCGAAAAGGAAAAAGAAGATTATTATTATATTAAAAATGAAGAAGGATTAATATCGGAAGTTCAAATGAATAGTTATGAATTTCATATTTGGGGTAGTCATATTAAATCCTTAGAAAAACCCGATATTATGGTCTTTGATTTAGACCCGGATGAAAAATTAAGCATTAAAAAACTTAGAGAAGGAGTAAAAGATTTAAAAATGATTTTAGATAAGTTAAATTTAAAATCATATCTTAAAACTAGTGGGGGTAAAGGTTATCATATTTTAGTACCTATAAAGATGAAATTAAGTTGGCAAGAATTTAGAGAAACATCTAAAAATATTGCCCTTTTAATGGAAAAAACATGGCCTAATAAATACACAAGTAACATCAGAAAAAATAAAAGAAAAGGGAAAATTTTTATCGATTGGATTCGAAATACTAGAACATCAACGAGTGTTGCTCCTTATTCTATTAGACTAAGAAAAAAATGTAGTGTTTCCATGCCCATTTCTTGGAGAGAACTAGATAAAGTTAAACCTAACGAAATAACCATCGATATGGCTCTAAAAAGATTAAAAAGAAAAGACCCTTGGGAAGGATTCTTTGATTAAGAAAAATGTCTTTATTTAATTTTTTTCTTATGATAAAATAATTAATTAGAAAG